>JALOQG010000522.1 GCA_025453505.1 Myxococcota bacterium
CGAGGCGCAGCGTTCCGAGGTCCGGAAGCAGTGCGTCGCCGCCTTCGCTCGTGAGCGGGGGCTCGGCCGGGAGCCGCGAGTGCACCCCGAGCGTTCCCACCAGAGCGAGTGCGGCGACTGCACCGCGAATCCATCGAGCCGACACCGATCCCTCCCACCGGGCAGGCCCGCGCAGCTTCACTGCGCGCGTTCGATCAGAAGTTGTCCGCGGCGGTGTTCACGGCGGCCGACAGATAGTTCGGGCGCCCGTCCGGGGTCAGCGGAATGTCGGCGCCCGGTTCGACGATGCTCGGCAGGTGCGCCGAGAGATCGGTCGTGGGCTGGACGAACTGCACGAGCCCGAGGACTCCGTCGCCCTCGATGTCGCCGTAGGCCGAGACCGTGAAGCAGCCGGGGCACGATCCCTCTTCGACGTTCACGTCGTAGTCGAAGTACACGTTGCCCTCGGGCCGCCAGCCGAGCGCCGAGAAGGCCGTATCGGCGGCCGGCGTCCAGATCCGCTGCGACGGGCCGAGGGTGCCGCTCGCAGGACCCGGCTGCGACAAGGCGACTTCGACGTGCGTGTTGAACTCGGCGAAGTGACCCTGCTGCATGCGGGCGATCGCGACGACGTTGGCCATCGCTTCGCTCCGCTTGCTGCGGTTCTGGTAGTTCTGGAAGGCCGGGATCGCGATCGCGGCGAGGATGCCGATGATGGCGACCGAGATCATCATTTCGATCAGCGTGAAGCCGGCGCGGGCTCGCGCCTGTCGGGTTCGTGCTCGCACCGTGGTTCTCCGCTGGATGAGAGAGGAAGGGGTGATCGGGGGCCAGGCCGAGCCCGGCCCCCGATGTCCCCGAGATGGACTAGAAGATGCTCTGACCCATGCCTTCGTCGCAGGGGCCGACCGTGGCGAGCAGGTCCTGCGCCGTCGTGATCGGGTTGTAGACACCCGTCGCCACGCACGTGGTGCCGACGCCCGGCGCGGTGCCGCCGAAGGTGGTCGTGCCGGCCGCGGGCTTCACGTACGCCCAGTCGTTCATGGTGCCGTCGCCGTCGAGGTCCGACATGGCCGCCGCCATGAACTCGACCGCCGGCGTGCCGGTGCCGAACGCGACGTCGGTGCCGATCTGGTACTGGAAGCCCGCGGTCGGGAACGCCGCCGTGTCGACGTACGTCCCGAACTCGGCGAAGTAGCCTTCCTCCGCCGTGCGCAGCGCGGCGAGATTGCTCTTGCCCTCGCTGGCCTTCGCGCGCAACTGGAAGCGCAGGAAGTTCGGAATGGCGATGGCCGCCAGGATGCCGATGATGGCGACCACGATCATCAGCTCGATGAGCGTGAAGCCGCCCTTGCGCGTGCTGAGAGTCTTCATTCGATTCTGTCCTCTCGTAGAGCGCGAGCCGATCTGCGAAGCAACTTGCTCGTGGCCGGCACCGGCCCGTAGGCCGATGAAGCGCTCGAATTCGATTCCCGATTCCGCTCGGCCATGGAGCAACCGTCGTGCCAAGGCTCGGCTTGCGTGTTCGTGGATCGGCAGGTGACGGGCCTGAGTTGTGGCCGCAGGCGACGAAGCGGATCTCGTTGCGCATGCGACACGCGCGTGTGCATTCCCACACCGGCGCGTTCGAAAGCGACGATTTTCGTCGCTCGAAGCGCCGCGTTTCGTCACCGCGACGCGCTTCGTCGCGTACTTTCCCGCGGGTTGACACCCCTGCCGACGGCTGGCACGTTGCGGCCCGCCGTCCGGCAGGCGCTCCCATCGTCTAGCGGTCTAGGACGTGGCCCTCTCAAGGCCAAGACACGGGTTCGATTCCCGTTGGGAGCACCATCTTCCTCGCCCCGGGTCCGAGAAGGCGCTGCGCGCAATGACCGCCACCCCATGGCCGAGTTCGCCTTCGCCTTCCTCGACTGCGAGTTCGGCGGGCTCGATCCCGAGCTCCACGACATCACCGAAGTCGGGCTGATCCTCACCGACTACCGGCTCGTCGAAGTCGCGTCGCGCGAGTGGAAGGTGCGTGCGCGGCCCGAGCGCATCACGCGCGAGGCGGCCGAGATGCAGGGCTACGACGCCGCGATCTGGGCGGCCGAAGCCCTGCCCGTGCGCCAGGTGCTGGGCGAGATCGCGGCGCTGTGCCCGAAACAGAAGACGGTGGTACCCGCCGGACAGAACGTGCGCATGGACGTGCTCTTCCTCGAGCGCGCCTTCCGCGCATGCGAGCTGCCGTGGCCCTTCGACTACCACGTGATCGATCTCGCGACGCTCTACTACGCGTGGTCGCTGGTCGCAGGCGAGACGGTGCAGACGCTCTCGCTGCGCCAGGCGGCGACGGCGGCGGGTCTCGTGCAGGGAGCGGTGCCGCATCGCGCGCTCGCGGATGCGCGGCTCACGCTCGAAACGTTCCGCCACTACGTCGGGCGGCTGGCTCCCCGCGGCGCGCCCGAAGACGCGCCCTCGATGCCGCCCGGCTCGACGCGCTGACGCCACTTTTCCACGGCGACACGATCGAAACGGCCGAGCGCGCGGCGCGCGAGGCGCGCGAAGGGTCCGCGCGTCGGCACCCGGATCGCCGACGCGAAGTCGATCAGGACGGGCTCCCCGCTTGCATCCACGAGCACGTTCGAACGATGGCGCAGATCGAGGTGCACGACGCCGCGCGCGTGCATCTCGCCCACGGCGACGGCGAGGCGATCGACGAAGCCCGCGGGCAGATCGCCTGCCAGGCGTCGCGACATGCGCCGGCCGGGCCGATACTCCACCGCGAAAGCCAGCGCGTCGACACGGCCGAGCAGCCGCGGCACCGACGGATGGCCGGCGAGACGCCGATAGGCGCGGACCTCGCGGCCGGTGAGCCAGCGGCCGAGCAGCGTGCGCACCCACCATCCGCGCGGCGCGAAGTCCTTGACCACGACGGGCCCGCGCTCGGTTCGCACGAGCAGCACATCCGGATTGCGCGCGCGCCCGCGGTTCAGCACCACGTTCGCACCGTTCGCCAGCTCGGCGCGCGATAGATCGAAGCTCACGCGAGCAGAGTAGGACTTGCGCGCGCGCTCAGCGCCTCGGCTTCGGATCCGGCGTCGGAGTGCGCGACCGACCCTCCGAGCCGATGCCGCGCGGTCGCACCGCATCGGCGCGCTCCCGCACCATGCTCCAGAGCTGGCTTCGCAGACGCTCTCGGAAGCCGGGATCG
>JALOQG010000132.1 GCA_025453505.1 Myxococcota bacterium
CCGTCCTCGCCGCCGCCGCCGAAGGCGGCGCCGATCATCTTGAGCGGCGCGGTGATCGCGCCGACGAGCGCCGCCTTGAGTGCGCTCGCGATCACGGCGCCGAAGTCGATCGTCGAGCCCTTCTCGTCCATCTTCACGGGAATGCGCAGCGCGATGTCGCCCTTCGGATCGCGCAGGAGCGCGAGCGCGAGGTCGATCGGCACGCCGAAGCTGCGTTCGAAGGTCTCGGGATCCCGCATCGACACGCCGAACTTGTTGAGCACGAGCGAGTTGTCGATCTCCATGCGCGCGCCGCGCATCTTAAGCTTCGTGTCCACGCTCGCGCGCCCCGACTCGACGGTCACGCCCGCGGCCGCGCTCGCGTAGGGATTGAAGACGGGCAGCTCGAGCTGGCGGAGCTTCAGCGTGAAGTCGCCGACGTTGCCCGGCTTCAGGGTGCCCTGCACGTCGAGCTTCGCGCTGACGGGCAGCGTCGCCTGGAAGTGGACCTTCGCGACGGCCGTCTCCGGGAAACGCACGTCCTTCGCGTCGAGGTTCAGGCCGCGCACGCGCGTGCGCGCCGTCGGCTTCACCGTCTTGTCGATCGCCTCCACCTCGCCGTCCACCATCGAGAGCGACGCGATCGCGAGATCGAGCGGAGCCGCCGCTTCGGGCGTGCCCGCGGCGGGCGGCTTCTCGACGGGCTTCGGCGCCGCAGCCTGCGCGGCCGCGGGCTCGGTCGTGCCCGACAGGTTCAAGCCGAGCAGCGCGTCGAGCTGCGGCGAAGGGCGCGTGTAGCGGATCTTCGGCCGGACCAGCTTCACGCCGTCGAGTACGGCCTTCGTCGTGCCGAGCGGCTGGCCCGTTTGCGGGATCGGCGCGTGGACTTCGTTCAAGACCACTTCGAGCTGCTCCCAGCCGAGCGTGATCTCGGTTCCCTTCGGATCCGAGACCGCGAGCGTGTCGAAGCTGAGCCGACCCGAGACGTCCATCGCCGCCGGTCCGGCGAATCCCGTCGGATCCGCCGCGATCTGCAGATCGCCGGTCGACTCCGCCTGCTGCAGCCACGTCGCGAATTGCGGCACGGACGCGAGCAGCACGCGCGGGATCGGGAGTCCCTCCCACTGGAACTTCCCTTTGTAGGTGGGCGGCACCAGGCCGACGTCGCCGACGAGACCGATCTTGCCGTCGCCGATCTCGAGGTGCAGGTCGAGCGGAAACGGCTTGCCCTGGTCGGCGCTGATGTCCGTCGCGGTCATCGCGATCGCGACGTCGATCGGACCGCTCTCGGTGATCCACGTGAAGGTCGCCCGCTCGATCTCGACCTTCGCGACGTGATAACCGGGCGCGGCGGCCGGCGCGGGGGCGCCAGCGGGCGGAGCGACCGCCGGTGCGGACGGCGCGGGTTCGACCGCGGCGGCAGGAGGCGCCTCGCCGTGCGGCGCCGGAGGCGGAGACGAAGGCGTCGCTGCGACCGCTGCGGGAGTGGCGGCCGGCTGCGCGGGGACGCGCGGCGCGAGCAGCAGATCGCGGCGCGCCTTCAGCACGGGCCCGCGGATGCCGACGCCGCCGAGCGCGAACTCGCTGCCGTGGACCGCGATCTCGTCGAGCGAGAAGTCCTCGAGCGAGAGCTCGATCATGTTCCGCTCGCCGGTCGGAACGTCTCCCACCGTGACGGCCGGCGCCTGCACCGCGAAGCGATCGAGCGCGAACGCCCAGGGCTCCGAGGGCTCGGCGGGTTCCGGCGGCGCCTCCGGCTCCACGGCCGGTTGCGCCACCGGCCGCGCGTGACGCAGCGGATCGAAGCGGCCGTCCGCCTCGCGATCGACGTGCACCACCGGCGCTTCGATCACGAGCTCCGTGAGTCGCACCTTGCGGTCGCGCAGATCACGCCACGAGAGCTGCGTCGCGACGCGCGTCACGTGGACGAGCGCCGTCGCGGGATCGAGCACGGGCGGCTCGAGCGCGGCGTCGTTCGGCGCGACGCCGTCGGGACGCGCGCCGAGCGTGATGCCCTCGAGCACCACGCGGCCGTCGAAGAGATCGAAGTCGGCGTTGTCGATGCGCGCCGGAAGGCCGAGATAGTGACGCGAGCCCCACGCGGCGCCGCGCTCCACCGCGACGGGCAGGAGCGCGCGCAGTCCGACGACGGACGCGATCACGAGCCCCAGCAGCACCCACGGCCAGCGCCGTCGCCGCCGGCGCGGCGGTGTAGTGGGGGCGGCTGCTGCGGGTGCGGGCGCTTCGGACATCGGGACTCCTCCGCGCCCAGTCTACCCGCCGATCCACGCGAGCGATGCGGCGGCGATCGCGAGCGTCGCGACGGTCACTGGAACGCCGGTCCGCGCGTGCACCCGCCAGTCGAAAGGAATGCCGCTCCGCATTGCCGCATCCGCGACAATCAGGTTCGCGATGCTGCCGACCAGCACCAGGTTGCCGGCCAGCGTGCTCGCGAGCGCGAGCAGTGTCGCGTCGAGCGGCTCGCGCGCGAGCGGCAGCAGCAGCATCACGGCCGGCACGTTCGACACGAGGTTCGAGAGCACGACGGTCACCGCGAAGAGCCACGCCGGCGCCGCGAGATCGATGCCGTTCGCGCGCAACCAGGCGACCGCGCCGGCCGGCGCGCCCGTCGCGGCGAGCGCGCCGTTCACGACGAAGAGTCCGAGGAAGAGCACGAGCAGCTGCCAGTCGACGAGTCCCAGCTTGTCGCGCGAGTGCAGCCGCCGGCTCAAGAGCAGCACGCCGGCCGCCGCGAGCGCCGCGATCTCACGCGGCCACGGCGTCGCGACGAACGCGACGAGCAGCGCGACGGCCGCGGCGATTCCCTTCGCACTCTGCCATGCGTCCCACGCGGGTGCGGGGACGTCGCCGTCTTTCCCGCTCGCACGCACGGGCGCGTGCCACGCCGCGCGGTACTGCCACGCGATGATCGCCCAGGTCGCCGCGAGTCCGAGCGCCGCGGGCACGAACGCATGGACGAAGTAGGCGTTGAACGAAACCGAGAGCGCCTGCCCGATCAGGATGTTCTGGGGATTGCCGATCAACGTCGCCGCGGAACCGACGTTCGAGGCGCAGGCGAGCGCGAGCAGGAACGGGACGGGATCGAGATTGCGTCGCGCGCACGCCGCGATCCAGACGGGCGCCATCGCGAGACACACGACGTCGTTGGTGAAGATCGCCGAGAGCGCGCCGGTCGCGGCGATCAGGGCCGCCAACAGCGCGCGCGGCGAGAGCGCGGCCGTCGCGAGGCGCGACGCGACGCGCCCGTAGAAGCCGCCGAGCTGCAGCTGCGCCGACACGACCATCAGGCCGAAGAGCAGCGCCAGCGTCGGCTCGTCGATCGACGCCCCCGCCTGCGCGAGCGTGATTTCACCGGCGGCGAGCAGCGCGATCGCACCGAGCAGCGCGATGCCGGTGCGGTCGAGCGCCAGCTGCGGCAGGCGCCCGAAGATCATCCCGACGTACACGATCGCGAAGACCACGAGCACGATCGCCACGCGGAGCCTCTCCCCGGCGCGGAGTTAGCAGGCGCCCCGGGAACTTGCGCGCGAATTGCGCATCCTGAGCCTTCGCGACCTCCGGCGGACACTCACGAGCGGACCCGGGAAACGGCCGCCCGTGCTACAGGAGGGACGCGCGGAAGCAGCGGAGCGCCTCATGCAGCGTCGGACCGCGATCGCCCTGCTCTCGTTCCTGTTCCTCTTCGGTCTCGCACTCGTCTTCGCGACGAGCGCTCCGGCGCAGACGCTGGCGGCGATCGGAACGAGCCGCGCGGCCGCGGCCGTCACGTACCCGGATCCCGACGGCTGCCGCGCGCCCGACCCGAAGCGCGAAGACGCGTTCCTCGAGAACCGCGTCGTCGCGCCGCGCAAGGAGGCGTGGCAGGACGCGCACGGCGGCCAGGCCGCGGCGCGCCTGCACGTGAAGGCGCGCCTCTCCGGCTGGCCGTCGCGTCTGCTGGTCGACCGATCGACACTGGACGGCGACGATGCGGAGTTCCTCCGCCGCCTCGCGCGCGACACCTGGCGCGGGCTCGCGGAGATGGTCGATCGCGAGCACGGGCTCCCGATCGACCACGTGCGCTTCTGCGGCGGATCGCTCGATGCGGCGCACGTCAAGATCGGCGACTACACGAGCGGCACCGACGTCGGGCTCTTCCTGCTGTCGGTGGTCGGCGCCGTCGATCTCGAGCTGCTCCCGCGCGGCGATGCGCTCGCGCTGCTGCGGCGCAGCTTCGACTCGCTGCGCCGGCTCGAATCGCACGCCGGCTTCTTCTTCAACTACTACGACACGACGTCGCTCGAGCGCACCAGCCACTTCGTGTCCTTCGTCGATTCGACGTGGCTGACGGCGGGGCTGATCGTGGTGCGGCAGGCCTTCCCGGAGCTGTGGAGCGACGCGACGCAGATCATCGAGCGCCAGGACTACGGCTTCTTCTACGACGCCGACGCCGATCTGATGGTGCACGGCTTCGACCTCGACGGCGGCGCCGCCGTGCCTGCGCGCTTCCACTACGGAACGCTCTACACCGAGGCGCGGCTCGGCGCGCTGATCGCGATCGCGAAGGGCGACGCGCCCGAGTCGCTGTGGTGGGAGATGCAGCGGACCCGGCCCGCGGCGCACTTCTGGCAGCGCCAGCAACCGCAGGGCCGGCGCGAGAAGATCGTGCGCGGGCATCGCGTCCACGGCGGATCCTACGCGTGGCAGGGACTCCGCTACGTGCCGTCGTGGGGCGGCTCCATGTTCGAGGCGCTGATGCCGATGCTCGCGCTCGACGAACGGAGCTGGGCGCCGCGCAGTCTCGGCCGCAACGGCGAAGTGCACGCCGAGGTGCAGCGACGCCACGCGACGCAGACGCTCGGTTATCCGGTCTGGGGCATGTCGCCGAGCGCGCAGCCGCATGCCGTGGACTACGGCGAGTTCGGCGTGCCGATCCTCGGCACGGCGGGCTATCGCCCCGGCGTGGTGACGCCCCACGCGTCGGCGCTCGCGCTCGCGGTCGCGCCGGCCGCCGCCACGCAGAACCTGCGCCGCATCGCCGAGCGGTATGATGCCTATGGCGAGTACGGGCTCTACGACGCGATCGATCCCGAGACGAGCGCCGTCGCGCACGCGTACTTGAGTCTCGACCAGGGCATGAGCTTCGTCGCGCTCGTGAACCACTTGAAGGACGGCGCGATCCAACGCCGCTTCGCCGCGGACCCCGCCGTCGCCCCCGTGCTCCCGATGCTGCGGGAAGAGGACTTCTTCGACTGACGACCGTCGCCTTCGAGCACGTCGAGAAGACTTTCCCGGGCGGCGTGCGCGCGCTGCGGGATTTCTCGATCTCGGTGGCCGATGGCGAGATGCTGGTGCTGGTCGGGCCGTCGGGCTGCGGCAAGAGCACGGTGCTGCGCACGCTCGCGGGCCTGGAAGACGTGACGGGCGGCGTGATCCGGATCGGCGACCGCGTCGTCAACGATCTCTCGCCGCGCGAGCGCAACGTCGCGATGGTGTTCCAGGACTACGCGCTGTATCCGCACATGACGGTGCGCGAGAACCTCGCGTTCCCGCTGCGCATGCGGAAGCTCGCGGCGGACGAGCGCGCGAGGCGCGTCGCGTGGGCCGCCGAGCTGCTCGAGATCGGACCGCTGCTCGATCGCCTCCCGCGTGCTCTCTCGGGGGGACAGCGGCAGCGCGTCGCGATGGGGCGCGCGCTGGTGCGCGAGCCGTCCGTCTCGCTGCTCGACGAGCCGCTCTCGAACCTCGACGCCGTGCTGCGCGTCAGCGTGCGCGCCGAGATCGAGGCGCTGCAGCGACGCACCGGAACCACGATGCTCTACGTCACGCACGACCAGGTCGAGGCGATGACGCTCGGCGATCGCGTCGCGGTGCTGCACGAGGGCCGGCTCCAGCAGGTGGCGAAGCCGCGCGAACTCTACGAACGGCCGGCCAACACCTTCGTCGCCGGATTCGTCGGCACACCGCCGATGAACCTCTTCGAGGCGAAGCTCGCGCCGCCCGCGTGGGCGCGCGAGGCCGACGCGGAAACGGCGACGCTCGGCATCCGCCCCGAAGCGATCGAGTTCGCGACGCACGCCGGCACGGACACGATCGCGGCGCAGGTCGAGCACGTCGAGCTGCTCGGACACGAGACGCTGCTCCACGTGCGTGCGGCCGGACTCGCGCTCGTCGCGCGAACGGCGGGGATGTCGGCGCACGGGCGCGGCGACGCGCTGCACCTGCGCGCGCCGGCGAGCGCGATCCACCACTTCGACGCAGCCGGCGTGCGCCGGCCGCCGCAGGCAGAGATCGGCCCGAGTTAGCAGGTTGCTGACAAGAACTCTCCCGTCGCCGCGCACGGATCTTCGGGTCCGGCTCGGTACGACCTTCGTCGGCAACCTGCTAGCGCGTCTCCTTCAGGATGGCGGGCGCCAGCGCCTCGGCGAGCGCGCGATTGCCCGCCGGCGTCAGGTGGATCCAGCTGAAGATTTCCCCGCGATGAGAGTCGAGTGCCGCGATCGCGTCGACGAACGGCACTTCGTGTGCGGACGCCCAGGCGCGCAGATCGCGCATCAGGCGCGCGTGGATCAGAAAGACGCGCGCCTTGTCGAGCGACGAGAACTGGACGAGCGCCTCGACGACGGCCGGATCCCTGGTGTACACCGGCGCGACGGCGTACGGGGCGGTCGGAGCCGAGCTGCGGAACGCCTGTCTCCAGCGATCCGTGCGCGCCTCGGCCTCGCCGTCCTGGTGCACGAAAGCCTCGACGAGCTGCACCTCCCCCGCGTAGCTGATCTTCTTGGTCCTCAGCACCTCGGGGAGGAACACGAGCGAACGCGCCTGCTGTGTCGCAACGACGAGTCGGACGCCGTTCTCCGCGCAGATCTCGCGAAGCCGGTCGAGATTGGCGAGAAAGATCTCGCTTCGGTGGGCCGCGTAGTCGTCGCTCCACAGCTCGACGGGCGGGCGCAGGGTCTTCCACGTGTGGTCGGCGAACTCGAAGAGCAGCAGCCGCGCCCGCAGCGCCGTCCAGAGGCGTGCGGTCTCGCGCTTGCGGTCGACGATCGCGCTGTCGTTCGCTCCCTCGTAGAACGTCACGACGTCCGGCCGCAGCGGCAGGCCCTCGGCAACGAACAGCGCGACGAGATTGGCACTCGTCGAGTGGGGAATGCCGAAGTTGAGGACCTCGAAGCGGGTCCCGGGCGAAGCGGTGCGCGACAGGATCTCCTCGAGCTGGTGCGGGTACGTCTCGTGATCGCGGACGCCGTAGCCGAAGGTGGAGGACGCGCCGAGCGTGATCACGCGCACCGTACCGGGCGGCTTCTCGATCGCGAAGTCCGCCCCGCGGAAGCCCTGATCGTTGATGCGCACCGACACGAGCTCGTCCGTGTCGGCGGT
>JALOQG010000133.1 GCA_025453505.1 Myxococcota bacterium
TCCGCGTCGTCGAGCAGGTAGCGCAGCTCGTCTTCGACGTAGCGGAAGTTCACGTTGACCGGCACCGCGCGCAGCTTGAAGCAGCCGATCATCGCCTCGAGATACTCGGGCCCGTTCTGCAGATAGAGCCCGACCACGTCGCCCGCGCGCACGCCGCGCGCCGCGAGCGCATGCGCGCACTGGTTCGCACGCCGATCGAGCTGCGCAAACGTGCGCCGCTCCGCGCCACAAACGAGCGCAGTGCGCTCGGCAGCGACATCGACGACCGATTCGAACAGATCTGCGAGATTGAAATGCATCGTCCGACTACGAAGCCCCACGGCGGGCGGGGCGATGCGTTCGGCGGCCGCCTGTGAAGGCGCCCACGAACACGCGCGCGAAGCGCGACGCCCGAGCGCCTGAACCGAAGGCCGACGAACGCATCGACCCGCCCGCCCGGCAACCAACCGCGCGAACCGCGCAGCCCGACGCCTCAGGGCCGCGCACTGCCCACGATCCACATCGAGAAGAACTGCGACCCGCCGCCGTACGCATGCCCGAGCGCGATCTTCGCACCGTCCACCTGATGCTCGCCCGCCTGCCCGCGCACCTGCATCGCGGCCTCCGCGAAGCGCAGCATCCCGGACGCGCCGATCGGATTGCTCGACAGCACGCCCCCCGAGCAGTTGACGGGCAGATCGCCGTCGAGGGCCGTCGCGCCCTCGTACGTCATCTTCCAGCCCTGTCCCACTTCGGCGAAGCCGAGATTCTCCATCCACATCGGCTCGAACCACGAGAACGGCACGTAGATCTCGGCCGCGTCGATCTCGCGGCGCGGGTCGGTGATGCCGGCCTTCGAGTAGACCTCCTTGGCGCACATCTGACCCGAGACCGGGTTGATCTTCTCCTGCCCCGCGAACTGCGTCGGCTCCGAGCGCATCGCCATCGAGTGCACCCAGGCCGGCGCGAGCTTCGGCCTCGGGATCGCGCGCTCGCTGGTCAGCACCATCGCGCACGCGCCGTCCGACGACGGGCACGTCTCGTGGAAGCGGATCGGGTCCCAGAGCATCGGCGAACCGGCGATCGCGTCGAACGTCAGGTTGGGATCGCGGATGTGCGCGTACGGATTCTTCAGCGCGTTGGCGCGATCCTTTACCGCGACGCGGATGCCGGTGTCCTCGGGTGCGCCCGATCGCTGCATGTAGCCGCGCACCAGCGGCGCGAAGTAGCCGCCCGCGCCCGCGACGACCGCCGCCTGCAGCGGCGTCTTCACGGTGAGCGCCCACATCGCGTTGCTCTCGCTCTGCTTCTCGAACGCCACCGTCAGCACGCGTTCGTGGATGCCGGCCTGGATCAAGCTGGCCGCGACGATCGCCGTCGAGCCGCCGACGCTGCCGGCCGTGTGGACGCGCAGCATCGGCTTGCCGACCGCGCCGAGCGCATCGGCGAGATACAGCTCGGGCATCATCACGCCCTCGAACATGTCGGGCGCCTTGCCGATCACGACCGCGTCGACGTCCGGCCAGTCGAGCCCGGCGTCGTCGAGCGCGCGCAGCGCGGCCTCGCGCAAGAGGCCGGCGATCGACACGTCGTCGCGTCGCGCGGTGTGGTGGGTCTGACCGATTCCGACGATGGCGCAGCGCTCGGCCATCACGCTCCCTCCAGTACGCAGACGAGATTCTGTTGCAGACACGGACCCGAGGTCGCGTGCGCGACGGCGCGGCGAGCGCTGCCGTCCCAGATCCGGCTCGCGGCTTCGCCGATGCGCGCGAGACCCGCCGCCATCATCGGATTGGCGCAGAGCGCGCCGCCCGACGGGTTCACCTTCACGTTCGCGCCGAGCCCGAGCGCATCGCGCAGGATCAGCTCCTGGTGCGTGAACGGCGCGTGCAGCTCGGCGACGTCCACGGCGCCCCGGCCGACGCCGGCCTTCTCCGCGGCGAGCCGCGTCGAGACCGAGACGGTGAGATCGCGCGCGCCGAGCGAATGCGGCTCGATGCGATGGTCGATGCCGCGGATCCACGCCGGGCGCTCGCACACCTTGCGCGCGCGGTCGCCGGCCACCAGCACCATCGCGACGGCGCCGTCGCAGACCGGCGCGCAGTCGTGCACGCGCAGCGGATCGGCGATGTGCGGCGTCGCGAGCAGCTTCTCGACCTCGTAATCGCCCGAGACGGTCGCATTCGGATTCGACTTGGCGGAGCGGCGGCTGCGCGCGGCGACTTCGGCGAGGTCGCGCTCGCTGTGACCACTCTTCTCGAGATACGCACGCGCCTGGAGCGCCGCGAGCGACACCGCGTCGGGCCAGAGCGGCGCCAGCACGTACGGATCGAGCTGCGTCGCCAGCACTTCGGGCAGATCGCCGGGCGACGACTTGCCGAACGCGTAGACCAGCGCCGTCTCCGCTTGACCGGTCTGGATCTTCACCCACGCCTCGTAGAGCGCCCACGCGCCGTCCATCTCGACGTGCGATTCGGGGATCGGCGGCCACGCGCCAGCGGCGTCGAGCGCCATCACGAACGCGAACGGCTGGCCCTGCAGGAAGTCGCTGGAGCCCGAGCAGGTGAAGTCGAAGGGGCGCTCGATGCCGGAGCGCGCCACCGCTTCCTGCACCACCGGCATCAGGATCTCGACTTCGTTGCGCAGCTCGCGCCGCGCGTTGGGCGCCTGCGCGAACGAGACGATCGCGACTTCGCGCATCACAGGAACTCCTTCAGCTTCTCGAACGGCACGTCCGGTTCCCCGGTCGGCTTGAAGTAGCGGATGCTCTGCAGCGTCGAGGTGAGCTCTTCCTTCGGAACCCACACCGCCTGCACGCGCATGCCGATGCGGATCTGATCGACGGGGCATTCCTGGACGACGCTGAAGAACGGGATGTCGCAGCCGTCGAGCAGCACGTGCACGCTCGCGAACGGCAGCGGCACGTCGATGTTCTCGCTCGGCACGCGCACGATCGCGAAGGTCGTGATCGTGCCCTCGTCCGAGAGCTCCACCTCTTCGACGGTCGGCACCGCGCAGCGCGGGCAGGATCCGCGCGGCGGCACGTACACCTTGCGGCAGCTCGGGCAGCGCTGGCCGAGGATCTTTCCCTGGCCGATGCCGCGCAGGAAGCGCGACGTCGCGACGCCCGCGCTGTAGCGGTACTCGAGCCGCATCGGCGTCTTGATGTTGGTGACGGGCTTGGCTTCGTCGGCCATCACTCGCCCTCCGGCTGGAAGCATTCGAT
The DNA here is from genome assembly GCA_025453505.1 of Myxococcota bacterium. Classification (GTDB taxonomy): domain Bacteria; phylum Myxococcota_A; class UBA9160; order UBA9160; family PR03; genus PR03. Next base: position 3,206 of record JALOQG010000133.1, read on the forward strand.
GTCCCCGATGTGCCCGACGCGCTCGGCGCGCCAGCGCGGCACGACGCGCATGCCGGTCTTCATCCGCGACGGCTCGCCCGCGTCGACGGCGTGCAGCATCGCGGTATCCGCGCCGTCGAGCCGGATCAGCGCCCACGCGAACGGCCGATCGAGCGGCTGCTTCGCGCGCGGGCGCGACACCCACGACCAGGTCGTCACGACGCCGCCCGGGCCGACGTCGACGAACGCGTCGCTGACCGCGGCGCCGGTCTCCGGATCGTATTCGGCGGGCGGCACCAGCACGCGGCCCTTCGCCGTCTTCACGCCGACGAGCCGGCCGTCGCGCAGCGCGGTGAAGAAGCGCCCGAGCACGGGCCCCACCGAGCGGCGGTACGGATACTCGAGCACGTGCGGTGCGGTGAGGACGCCGCCCTCGTCGCGAACCAGGTCGCTCATGCCTTCTCCTTCGGGACGCAAAGCCGGACGATCGCGCGCGGCATCAGGTTTCGCTTTGCAGGATCAGCGTGGCCGCGGTGCGGATGTGTTCGGTGACGGTGCGCTCGGCGTGCAGGCCGGCCGCCCAGCCGACCAGCGACGAGAACCACACGTTCATCATCACCTGCGCGATCGCCTGCTCGGCGTCGCTGCCGCGCGCTGCGTCGAGCGGCAGCGCGAGATTCGGGGCCTCGTCGCGCAGCGTCGCGACGACGAGCCGGGCGATCCGGAGCTGCAGCGACGCGAGCTTCATCACCGTGTCGGGCTCGCCCGCGGCCATCGCGCGGATCATCGCGCGCGCGAGCTGCGGGCGGCGCGCGATGGCGCGCGTCGCGCGGCGGAAGAACTCGACGGCGCGATCGAACGGCGCGCCGCCCGTGCGGCCGCGGGCGACCATCGCGCCCTCGAGCCGGTCGAGTTCCTCGTTCAGCGCGAAGAGGAGGATGTCCTCCTTCGAGCGGAAGTACTTGTAGAGCGTGCCGAGCGCGACGTCGGACTGCTCCGCGACCTCGCGCAGTCGCACCGCCTCGAAGCCGCCCTTCTCGGCGAGGTCGACGGCGGCGTCCACGATGCGGCGCATGCGCCGGAGCTGGTTCGCGGCCAACCGCGCGACGGGGGGCGCGACGGGGGGCGCGACGGGCGTGGCGGCGCCCGACGGCGCGGCGGTCTCCGGGGGGCGGGGGCGGCCAGGCATCGAACGGGATTAGAACATGTTTCATTCTTCCGTTCAACCGGGCGAGGCGATGCAGGCCGCGGGAGTCGCGAGCCGCGCCTACTTCGTCGCCGGCGTGATGCCGCGCACGGCGCCCTTGGCGCGCAGCGAGGTGATCGTCTCGAGGTGGCCGGTCCACGCGAGCGGCTGTTTCGCCATCCACAGCACGGCGTCGGACATGATGACCGCGTCCTCCATGCTGTAGGCGGCGGGATCGCCGAGCGTCGCCGCGAAGCCTTCGGTCCAGACCATCAGATCGAGGCGCAGCGTGTTGACCGCGACCTGCTTCTCGCGCAGGTCGTGCGCCATGGTGGCGGTCAGCGCCTCGAGCGCGGTCTTCGTGACCGTGTAGCTCGCACGCCCGAACTCGGGGAGGACGGCGGCGCTCGAGGAGACGTTGATGATGCGCCCTCCGCCGGCCGCGGCCATGCGCGGCGCCGCGTAGTAGATCACGTAGAAGGGTCCGTTGACGTTGACGTCGAGCGCGAGGCGCCAGCGCTTCGTCGAGTCCTCGAGCGCGGGCTTCTCGGGTGCGACCGCCGCGTTGTTGACGACGAGATCGATGCGTCCCCATTCCGCGTGGATGCGCTCGACGAGATCGCGCACGGCGTCTTCGTCGCGCACGTCGAGCGCGACGGGCCAGGCGCGGTGGCCCGCATCGGTGACGAGCTTCGCCGTTTCCTCGACCGTGCCCGGCAGCTTGCTCGGGTGCTCCGCGCTCGAGCGGGCGGCGCACACGACGTCGTAGCCGGCCCTCGCGAGATCGGCGCAGAGTCGTTTGCCGATGCCCCGCGAGGCGCCCGTCACGAGCGCGACCGGCGCGCTCACGCGCGCACCTTGCGGAAGAAGGTGCGGACGTCCTCGACCAGCCGCACGGGTTCTTCGAGCGCCGCGAAGTGACCGCCGCTCGGCATCCGCGTCCACTGCTGGATGTTGAACGACTTCTCCGCCCACGCGCGCGGCGCGCGATACAGCTCCTTCGGGAAGATCGCGCCGGCGGTCGGCTGCTCGACGCGCTCGGTCGACGGCCCGAAGCGGCCCGACTTCATCGTCTCGTAGTAGAGCCGCGTCGACGACGTGATGCTGTTCGTGATCCAGTAGATCATCACGTTGGTCAGCAGCTCGTCCTTGGTGAAGCGCTTCTCGACGTCGCCGCCGCAATCGCTCCAGGTGCGGAACTTCTCGACGATCCACGCGGCGAGACCGGCCGGCGAATCGGCGAGCCCGTAGCCGAGCGTCTGGGGCTTGGTGCCCTGGATCTGCTGGTAGCCGGTCTCGTTCGCCTGGAACGAGCCGAGATCGGCGAGATCCTTGCCTTCCTCGGGCGTCACGCCGGCGAGCGCTTCGGGCGTCATGCCGCCGGGCGGGAACGCGACGACCATGTTCAAGTGGATGCCCGCGCAGTGTTCCGTGTCCACGAGCGCGTTCTGCACCGAGATGATCGCGCCCCAGTCGCCGCCCTGCGCGCCGTACTTTGCATAGCCGAGCTTCGCCATCAGCTTCGCATTCATCTCGGCCATGCGGCGGGCGTCCCAGCCGCGCGTGCGCGGCGCCTCGGAGAAGCCGTAGCCGGGGATCGACGGACACACGACGTGAAACGCGTCGCGTGCGTCGCCACCGTGCTGCGTCGGGTCCGTGAGCGGGCCGAGCACCTTGTGGAACTCGAAGATCGAGCCGGGCCAGCCGTGCGTCACGACGAGCGGGAAGGCGTCGGCGTGGGGCGATCGTGCGTGGATGAAGTGCATGCGGTGGTCGTCGATGCGCGTCGTGAAGTGCGGGAAGGAGTTGAGCAGTGCCTCCTGCTTGCGCCAGTCGAAGCGATCGAGCCAATGCGCGACGAGCTCCTTCAGGTAGGAGAGCTCCGTCCCGTAGTCCCACGCGGCACCTTCGATCTGATCCGGGAAGCGCGTGCGGGCGAGACGCTCGCGCAGATCCGCGAGCACGGCGTCGGACACTTCGATGCGAAACGGCTCGATCGTCATCCAGAACTCCTACGGGAAGAAAGAAAGAGGCCGGGACGCTTTCGTCCCGGCCTCGCGATCGAATCAGCACTGAGCAGGGGATGGACCGCCCGCTCAGCGGCCCTTCGTCAGGCGGCCGACGTCGATGTAGCGGCGCACCTTGCCCTGGGCGATCTCACCGTCGGCGTTGGTGTACGGCCGGCCGGTGTTGTCCCAGAACTCGATGCGGTTGCCCGTGCCGGTCTGCACGTTCACGATCGTGTCCGACACGATGCGGTTGTCCATCGGCTTCGGGATGCCCGTCCATCCGGCGTACCAGTCTTCACCGCCCTTGGAGATCGTCTTGTCCTCGCTCCAGCGGTGGTTGTGCCAGATGATCTTCCAGAGCTCTTCCTTCTGGTCGTAGGCGAAGGAGTAGAGCGCGTTGTAGGTCTGGGCGTCGATGTAGATGTCCTTGTGGTGGTACGGATGATCCGGGTTCTTCGGCTTCATCCGGACCTTCACCGCGCGGCGCAGCTCCCAGCGGTCGTCGGCGTAGGACAGACCGTACGGACCGAAGTTGTGGTCCTTGCCGTACGGATACGCCTTCACCTTGGAGTTCATCGGCGCGAGGATGTCCATCTCGCCGAGGCACTGCCACGTGTACTGCGGGACGATGCCCGCGAACGAACGCAGATCGTCGAAGGTGAAGTCGGTGCCCGAGACGGCGTCCGTGCGCTGGGCCGTCGAGATGCGGCGCACGCGGCGCAGCGTCGGCACGTAGACCCAGGTGTCGTCGTTCTTGGCGGTCGCGACCGGCTTGTCCGCGTCCTTGTAGCGGTAGGTCATGACCATGATGCCGCGCGCGTCGAACGGGGCGTCGACTTCGATGCCGAAGGCCAGCGAGCGCTTCTCGCCGCGGAAGAGGTCGCCGCCGTTCTTCTCGAGCAGATCGG
>JALOQG010000523.1 GCA_025453505.1 Myxococcota bacterium
GACCAGGAAGGCGCCGACCACGCGATCGGTGTCCTTCTCCTTCTCCACCACGATCTGCGTCTCGGGCGGCAGCCCCGTCTCGTACTTCTTGGTCAGCAGCTCCTCGGTCGGAGCTTCGTCGAGGATCATCTTGAACTCGAGGAAGCCGGTCTTCTGGAGCAGCGCGCGCGCCTGCTCGCGGTCGAGCTGTCCGCCCGGGATCTGCACCAGCACGCGCTCGTCGCCCTGCCGCGTGACCACCGACTCGGGAATGCCCTGGATCGGATCGTCGACGCGGCGCCGGATCACTTCGAGCATCTGGTCGATGCTGCGCTTGCGGACTTCGGTCTCCCACTCGGGCGTCAGCTGGAAGCGCAACACGTTGCCATCGGCCGCCGTCTCCTTCACGACGTCGGTGCCCGTGGCGAGTACGGCCTCACGCAGAGCCGCCAGGTTCTCGGGCGCGTCGGCCTCGATCACGAGCTGCTCGCCGTCGATCGTGATCTGCTTCGTCGAGAGCTTCTTCTCGGCGAGCGACTCCTGGAGCGAGGCACGCAGCACGTCGAGCTCGTGCGCGATCGCGACCGTCAGGTCGGGACTCAGCACCCAATGGATGCCGCCCTGCAGATCGAGACCGAGCCGCAGCGCCTGGTCGGGCAGCCACGCGCTCGTCTTGCGGACCTCGGGCGAGACGAAGTTGGCGAGTGCGTACCAGCCGAAGAGCAGCAGGCTCCCGACGACGGCGATCGATCTCCAGCGCAGCCGGCTCACTCGCCCTCTCCTCCCTTGCCCACCAGCCGGTCGATGCGCGACCGGTCCACCTTCACGCGCAGCTTCTGCCCGCTGCCCCCCGCGCCGCCGATCTCGACGGTGAGGACGTCGTCCGTGGTTCCGACGACCAGGCCGTGCAGGCCGCCCGCCGTGACGACGCGATCGCTTCGTCTGCGGGCGGATCAGGAGGAAGTAGAAGATCACGAAGATGAGCAGCATCGGGAACAGGAAACCGAACGGCGACTGCGGCGGTGCCGCGCCTCCGGCCGGCGCCTGGAGCAGGATCGCGCCGAGAACGTCGTTCACGGGAAGACTCCGTCGAGAGGGATCGAGTGCGCAGCGACGGTCGTCCCGTCGCCGTGGCGTGCGATGCGCGCCGGCACGCGCTCGAGCCGCGTGCCCGGATAGAAGTGCAGGAGGATCTGGCGGTGGCCGGCGCCACGCAGCGCGAGCGCACGCGCTCCCCATTGGCTCATGCCGACGCCATGACCGTTGCCCGATCCGACGAACACGAAGTCGCTGCCGCTGCGGCGCAGCTCGAAGAGGGTGCTGCGCAGGTATCCCGCGCCCAGCACGCGCCGCAGGACCCCGGTCGAGACCTCGATCGTGTCCCGGCTGCCGTGTATGCGCAGCATCCGCGCGCGGCCGCTCGCGCTCCGCTCGGCGACCGCGACGTCGCGCACGCGGCCGACCGGATGGCCCGCCGCTTCGAGTGCCGCGCCGAGCGCTCCCGGCGAAATGCGCGTGCGCCAGTACGTGTCCGGCGAATCCTCCTCGCCTTCGACGTCCACGCTCGCCAGGTACGCGAGCCGCTGGCCCCAGACTTCTTCAGCGCTCGCCGTGCGGCCCCCGGCCGCAGAGTGATACGCGGCGAGGATCGGCGCGCCCTGGTACGTGAGCACCTGGCCTCGCGTCGCGTCCACGGCCGCGCGTACGGTGGGCGACTCGCCGTCGATGCCGAGATAGACCTGATCGGCGGTCGTCGCGCGGAGGTCGAAGTCGGCGGAGCGGGGATGGACGCGTCGGTGCAGTGCGTAGGTCCGCGCGGCGATCGCCTGTGCGCGCAGCACGGCGGCGCCCCATTGTTCCGAGATCTCGCCCAGCACGGTTCCGGCCACATAGTCCTCGAGCGGCAGCTCGTTCACGATCCGCAGTCCCGCCGAGCCCCGCAGCAGCTCGATGGCTCCCCAGTAACGGCGTCCGTCCACCTCGTGAGGACCTGGCCCCCCGAAACGGCCCGGCCGCGTCCGCTTCCGCCCGTCCACATCGACGGACGCCACGGCATCGGCCACCAGGACGCGGATGGAATGCTCGGGGGGCTCCGGCTGCGCTGCGTAGAGCGGAGCAGGCGATCCCAGCCCGAGGGCACCGAGAAACCCGCTCGAAACTCCGACAAGACACACGGCTCTCGCCGCGCGCCTCCGCCACGCGTCCTCGCCCCCCCCACGCATCGCGCGGGGTATGGCACGGAGACCCGGCCGACGCAAGGAAAGCGCGGGCCTAGACCTCGCGCGCGAGGGCCTCGGCCTTGCTCGTTTCCTCCCAGGGGAAGCCCTGGTCTTCGCGGCCGAAGTGGCCGTGGTACGACGTGGCCCGGTAGATGGGTCGCAGCAGGCGCAGGCCGTCGACGATGCCCTTCGGCGTCAGGTCGAAGTGCTTGCGAACGATGCGCTCGAGATCGCCGACCGACTTCTTGCCGGTGCCGAAGGTGTCGACGCGAATCGACACGGGCTCGGCGACGCCGATCGCGTACGCGACCTGGACCTCGCAGCGTGTCGCGAGACCCGCCTTGACGAGGTTCTTCGCAACCCAGCGCGCCGCGTAGGCGGCGCTGCGATCGACCTTGCTCGGATCCTTGCCCGAGAAGGCGCCGCCGCCGTGACGGCCCATGCCGCCATAGGTGTCGACGATGATCTTGCGGCCCGTCAGACCTGCGTCGCCCATCGGGCCGCCGACCACGAAGCGGCCGGTCGGATTGACGTGGAAGATCGTGTCCTCGCTCAGCAGATTCGCCGGGAGCGCGGGCCGGATGATCTTGTCGATCACGTCCTTGCGCAGCTTGTCGTAGCCGACGTCTTCGGCGTGCTGGGTCGAGAGCACGACGGCGGTGACGCGGAGCGGCCGGTTCGCGTCGTCGTACTCGACCGTCACCTGCGACTTCGCGTCGGGGCGCAGGTAGCTCATTTCCCCGCTCTCGAAATGCCGGCGGTGCA
>JALOQG010000134.1 GCA_025453505.1 Myxococcota bacterium
TCTCGATCGGCGATCGCCGACACAGAAATTGCGTCTGGAGATTCATCGCCCAGGGGTGGTCGATGAAGTCCTCGAGCGTGTCGTTCGGTCCGAGCTGGGACAGGTGATCGGGCGCGGTGCTGGCTGCGAGGTAGTTGAAGTGGGAGACGACCTGCTCCACCGGGTCGCGGAGGAACGTGACGTAGCGGCATTCCGACGACAGCCGCTCGTGCAGGCCGAACTGGAAATGACCCATGGCGACCCGAGGCGGCCGCGGCCGTGCGACGAGGGCGTCGATTTGCTCGTCGGTGCACGGGTACAGCATCTCCAGGTCCTCCGGCGCGTACTGCTGCTGCACGATCGAGAGCAGCGACGTCCCGGCGGTCTTCGGGATGTGCATGATGAGGAGCGGAGTCGCGTCGAGGCCGCGTTGCGACGTCATCGCTCTCCCTCGCCGCGATCTGCTCGCCGGTTCGCGATCGCAGCCGCAACGCGGGCGAGCCGGGTCTGCGCGTTCGGCTGGGGCTCGAGGTCGATCGTCGCCTCGTGCGTCCCGTGCGTATAGGAGTGCAGGGCGACGTCTGCAACGGTGGATCCGTTCGCGGCGAAGCAGCGGCGGCCGGCTGAATGCGACGGCGAGCGTCGCGAACCTGGAATGCGCGAAGGCGCGCGGTGAGCGCTGCGAGCGGAGCCGTGGGCCCTTCGGCGGAGTCCCGCCCGAGACACGCCGACACTTCTACAAGTAGGTTCTGGGTCTCCGCATGCGCGAGGCGCATGACGCACAGCGGGGCAGCTTCCTCTGCAGCAGCGGCGATGCGAGCGCGGTCATGACGGGCCTCCGGCGCGGCTGCGACCACCGATCGAGACGAGGTAGACGGCGTCTTCGAGCGCCTCGACCGCGTGCGGCAGCTCGGCGGAGAACGCGATCGCAGTGCCGGGCACGAGCTCGGTGCGACTCGCGCCGGCGACGAAGGCGATGTGCCCGGCGAGCACGACGACCGTCGCCGCGGAGGGCGCGCTGTGCTCGCGCATCGCCTCGCCCTTGCGCAGGGCGATGAGCACGAGCGTCATGGGCTCGTCGCGGACCAGCGTCACGGCCGCCACGCCGCTGCGCTGGAACTCCTCGCCGGCGCGCAGGTCGGCCGCGAGTGCCTCGAGCTGGAAGGCGACCGGCGCATCGGGACCGAGCTCCACGGGCCGAAACGGACGCGAGAGTTGCTGGATCATCTTCGAACCTCCGTACAGTCGCCTGCTGCGCCGGGCGCGTCGCGCATGGCTTTGCTGCGTTGCTCGTAAAACATATATAGAATATGATTCTTTTTGTCCAACTGGCCGCCGGGGCGATCGTGCGCTCCCACAGCCGCTTCCTCGCCGGAGAACGCGCCCCGTGCAGATCACGCGCTACAGCGACTACGCCTTCCGCGTGCTCATCTTTCTCGCCGTGGACCCGGACCACCTGGCGACGATCGAAGAGATCGCGCAGCGCCACGGCATCTCGAAGGCGCACCTGATGAAGGTGGTGCACGCGCTCGGCGCGAACGGATACGTGGAGACGGTGCGCGGCCGGAACGGCGGGCTGCGACTGGCGCGGCCGCCCGAGCAGATCCGAGTCGGCGACGTGATCCGCTCGACGGAGGCGAATCTCGCGTTGGTGGAGTGCTTCGCGCCGGCGAGCGGCTGCCGGATCGAACCCGCGTGCGGCCTGCGTCCGCTCCTCGGCGAAGCGCTCGACGCGTTCTTCGCCGTCCTCGATCGCCACACGGTCGCAGATCTGGTCGCGCGCCGGCGCAAGTCGCTCGAGCGCCTGCTGGCGTCGTGACGAGCCGGAGCCGGACGCGTGCGGACGCGCCCGGCTCCCCTGCCGCGCTCATGACGGGATCGCTGCGGGATCTCTCCCGATCAGGTCCCGGCGGAGGTCAGGCTGCCAGACCCACCTCGCGGTACTTGGCGCGCGTGCGATCGGTGATCAGGCCGACGCGCTCGAGCTGCGGATAGGCGTAGTCGCGGAAGGGATTCGGCTGGGCCTTCACGAACTCCGGATCGGCCATCCGCGAGATGATCTCGGAGTTCGCCCGCGCCGGGTCGATGCCGAGCTCGAGGTAGATCTGCTCGAAGGGATCGACTCGCTTGCCACCCTCCATTTGCGGCGTCGTCGCGAGCATCGTCATCGCCGCGAAGGCGAAGTCCTCGAGGCGATCGCGATCCGGCTCGTTCATCTTCGGGATCGCATCCTTCATGTAGATGAGGCCGTAGGAGACGTGGCGGGCCTCGTCCTGGGAGGTGAGTTCCAGGATCTTCTTGAAGACCTCGTCGTGGGTGATCGCGCGCATCGTCTTGAAGGATCCCATCGCGATGCTCTCCGCGATGACCTGCATGCCGATGCACTTCATCTGCCACATGTCGGCCTGCAGCACGGCATTGAGCAGGTTCTTCAAGCCGGTCATGAGCGGGTAGACGCGGTCGAGGCGCTTGATGTAGCGCGCGAACACCTCGACGTGTCGCGCCTCGTCGATCACCTGCGTGGCCGCGTAGAGCTTGCCGTCCATGTCCGGCACCACCTCCACGAGCTGCCCACAGATCATCATCGCGCCCTGCTCGCCGTGCAGGAAGTTGGAGAGCAGGTGGGCCGAGCGCCGCTTGGCGAACTCGATCTGCTTGTCCTTCGTCAGCGCCTTCACGAAGTCGTAGGGCTCGACGTTGGGCGCGCTCATGTCGCCGACCACGGCCGCGTCGGTCGGGATGTCCCAGGGGACGTCCAGTGCCGCGTTCCACTGCTCCTTCTTCGCCACCTCGTAGAGGTCGCGGAGCTGCTTGATGTTCGAGTCGTAGTCGAAGCGCCAGAGCGCCTGGACGGAGGTATCGATGGTCTCGAACGACATGGGCTCAGTTCTCCAACTTCATGGGTGCAATGCCGGCCGGCTTGGAATCTCCAGCCGGTGCGAGCGCGGGGGATCCCGTGTCCGCCTGTGGTTTCGTGGATGCGGAATCGACGCTGCGTGCCTTCAGACCTCCGGTGGGGCAATAGTCGGAGGCTTCGTGACAGGCCTCTTCTTCCTCGGGGGTTTCGGGCTGCTTGAAGACCTGGGCCGTCGTGGAGCCGGACCGGATCTCCAGATTGCCGGGCGCGCGCTCTGAGCAGAGCGAGCAGCCGATGCATTCCTCTTCGATCACTTCGAAACGACGCGACATGGTTGAGTACTCGACTTCGCTGCAGCGCGGGAACTCGATCTGACGAGGACCGCCCTGCCGGGTAGATTGGAACTCGATCGCCTGGGTTTCCTTGTCGTCCCGACTGCGAAAAAATAGAACCCAATCGAGGCGAAGACCTTGTCCGGTCCGGCCCGATGTCTGGTCGATTTCGGCCAGAGCGAGGCGGCAATTCACGCGCGTTCGGAGGCCCCAAAGTGCAGGTACCCGCGGTGTCGGGTTCCAGTCTGAAGACGGTCCCCTACGGCTCCCTGAACGCGATCCTTCCCCTGCTCGAGTACCTCGAGAGCGAAGGCTTCGATCTCTCTGCAGTGCTCGACCGCGCCGGAGTCCCGCGCTCCGCCCTCGAAGACGTCCGCATCCGGCTCCCCCAGGCGAAGTTCGAGCTGCTGTGGCAAGCCGCGATCGAAGCCTCGGGCGATCCTGCCCTCGCGCTGCGCGTCTCCACTTTGGTGAAGCCGAGCACCCTCGGAGTGATCGGCTACCTGGCGGCGGCCAGTGAGTCGGGGCGCAACGCAGTCGAACTCGTGAAGGGGCTGATCCCGCTTTTCCTGGAGGACTTCGAGTGTGAGCTCGAGTGCAGCAGCGAGGTCGCGTTCCTCCGCCTCCGCGCGGGTGGCGAGACGCCCGCGAGCCGCTTCATGACGGAGTACGTGATCGGGCTCGCGATCACGATGAGCCGCGCACTCGGCGCGACGCGCTCCGATCCGCTCGAGGTGCGCTTCTCGCACGCTCCTCCCGTCTACGCAGACGAGTACCAGCGCATCCTCCGGCTGCCCGTCCGCTTCGAAGCTGGCGAGGACGGCGTGTTGTTCCCGATCGCGATGCTCGACACATCGAACCCCTCCGCCGATGCCCCGCTACGACAGCTCCTGGAGCGCCACGCCGCCGACCAGCTCGCGCGGATCATGTCGAGCGCACCGCTCCCCGAAAGGCTGCGCGCCGCCATCTTGTCCATGCTGCCGCTCGGCAACCTCACCGCCGAGAGCGCCGCTGCGCACTTCGGCATGAGCAGCCGCACGCTGCGGCGGCGCCTGCGCGAGGCGGGCACGAGCTACCAGGAACTCCTGGACGACGTGCGCGCCGAACTCGCGCGCCGCTACCTGGCGCGTGAGAGGCGTGGCATCGACGAGGTCGCCCACCTGCTCGGCTTCTCCGAGCCGAGCGCCTTCACCAAGGCCTTCCGCCGCTGGACCGGCCAGACTCCGGCCGACTTCGTGCGAGCCGGGTCCGAGTGAAGCGACGCGGCCCGAGCCGCCGGCCGAACACGAGCAGGGCAGCGAAGGCGATCGCTCCCCCACCGGCGGCCGGCTCGGGGACCGATACGGGCGCCACGGCCAGCCCCATCGGCTGGCTGGTGACACTCGAAAGAGTTGCTACCACGACCGGATTCCCCCCGCTTCCCGGCGCGACGCGCACGACCGTCGGGTCGCCGCCGAACGGCAGCGAGGTGTCCACCACGTAGAGCCGGCCGTCGAGCCCCGTCGCGAGCGCCGTGGGGCAGCGCAGCGGCGTGCCGTCGGCGGGTTCGACCGTGGCCTCCGCGAAGCTCGTGGGATCGATCGGAACGAACTGCTCGTACAGCGTGCCATAGGCGGTGACGCGCGTGCTGGCTGCATCGCACGAGAGGAAGATCGGTTCGATCAACTTCGGCTTCTGCAGCGAGAGCACCGTGTCGAACGTGATCGTGTCGAAGAGATTCACCGCGACTTCGTAGTGGTACGGCTCGACGTCCCATGCGGGCACGTCCGGCGAGTGGTCGGTCGGCGGCAGCTCCGGAATCATCGAGTCGTACTCGAGCAGCGGGTCGCTGATCACGCCCGTGGCGAGGTTCACCATCCAATAGCCCTGGCCATCGTCCACCGCGACCAGGAGATGGTCTCCCGAAACCGCCACGCCGCGCGCGTGCGACCAGCGCGCGTCGGCAGAGAGCGTCTCCGAGGCGATGCCGAAGGCCTCGAGGCCGATCACGTGACGGATCTCGCTCGAGTCGCGCGCGGAGATCCACATCTCGTAGGCGCCTTCCGTCTGGCGCAGCGCGAGCCCGAACGGGGCCGTGCCCACTGCGAGCGGCGCAGCGCCGCCGGTCTCCATCACGACGAATTGATCGCCGGTCGCGGCGTCGATCCCGACGAGCTGGCTCGTCGCCTCGTCGACTACGAGGATGACTCCGAAGTCTGTCATGACGATGCCGGCCGGCTCGGCGAGCAGGTCGGCTCCGCCCGGACGTGGCGAGAGCACCCAGACGGCACCGGTACTGGGCCGGACCCCGATCACGCGGCCGTTGGTGCGGTCGGTGACGAGCAGGTCGCCGGCGAGGACGCCATGCGCGACGCTCGCGGTGAGCAAGCCTGAGACGAGCGCGATGGCGAACAGTACGCAGCTGCGAACGAGAGCGACCACGGTTTCCTCCGTCCGGATGGGTACGGCATACGCGCATGCGCGTCGCGACGATATGAGCGCGGTCATATCGGGGCTGTCGGGTACCCGCTAGCTGCCGTAGAACGCGCGCGGCGAGGAACGCCCGGAACGAGACGGGTTTTCGCGGTTGGCGCCCTCCTCCCTCGCCTGCGATGTCGGGCGCGCTGCCGTCAGTCGATCACCTTCCGGTCGACCAGCTCCCGGTAGCGCTCGGGAGTGAGCCCCAGCAGATCCAGGAACACACGCTCGTTGTCGCGCCCGATCGCGGGACCCGGCTCGACGCGCGCGCGCGTGCGGCTCGTCTTCACGTAGGCGCCGTAGATGGTCTCGCGGAAGCCGAGCGGGTGCTCCACTTCGACGAAGGTGCCGCGTGCCCGGTAGTGCGGATCGCCGAGCAGGTCGGCCACACCGAGCACCGGCGCCGCGGCGACGCCCTCGGCCTGGAGGCGCGCAGCGAGCACGCGATCGTCGAAGCCGCGCGTCCAGGCGGCGAGCTGCTCGTCGATCGCGTCGAGCGCCGCCAGGCGTCCCGCGTGCGTTGCGAGCGCCGGCGCGCTGGCCCAGGCGGGCGCGCCCATCGCGCGTACCAGCGCACGCCACTCCGCGTCGTCGAAGACGGCGATGCTGATCCAGCGGTCGTCGCCCGCGCACGGGAAGACACCGTGGGGTGACGCGGCGCCGAGCGGGTGGCGGTTGCCGAGCGGACCGGCCACGCGCCCGTTCAGCACGAAGTCCATGTACGCGGGGCCGACCATCTGCATGACGGCCTCCTGCTGCGAATAGTCGATGTGCTGCCCGCGGCCCCTGCGGTCGCGGTGGTGCAGCGCGGTCAGGATCGCGAAGGCGCCGAGGATGCCGTTGTAGGGATCCGAAAAGGCGTTCTCGACCGGGATCGGCGGCCCGCCGAGGTAGCCGACGAGACTGTCGAGACCGGTCGTGCTGGTGAGGCTCAAGCCGTAGGTGCGGATGTCCTTGAGCGGCCCGTAGAGGCCCGCCGCCGGCATCGAGAACATGACGATGTCGGGCTTGACGCGGCGGAGGTCCTCGTAGTCGAGACCGAAGCTCGCCATGACGCCCGGGCCGAAGTTCTCGATCACGACGTCCGACTTCGCGATCAGCTCGCGCGCGAGTGCGCGCGCCTCCTCGTGCTTCAAATTCAGCGACACGCTGCCGTTGCCCGCCCAACAGGCGTGGTTCGAGAGGCTGCGGTTCGGATCGCGCACGCCGCCGGCGAAGGGCGGGAGGTTGCGCGTCAGGTCGATGCGCGCGTGCGACTCGATCTTCAGCACCTCGGCGCCGAGGAAGCCGAGCGTCTGACCGACCACCGGACCGGCCCACACCCAGCCGAAGTTCACGACGCGGACGCCGTGGAGCGGCAGCGCGTCCGGCGCCCGTGCCGCCTTCGCCGCGCGCGGCGGATCGCGAGGCTCCCACGGCGAGGCGGCGTCGCCATCGCGCAGCGCCGCGTCGTGTTCGCCGAGCAGCGGCGCCGCGCGTGTGGGCCCGCCGGGCGTCGCCGGCAGCTTGAACGGGGCGCCGAGCGTGCGGAAGCGGCCGAGCACCGCGTGCTCGAGTTCGACCAGGTAGCCGCGCTCGGCCAGATGGGGTTGGCCGGCCGCCTCGGCGACATCGAGGACGGCGGTGATCGGGCACCCC
>JALOQG010000135.1 GCA_025453505.1 Myxococcota bacterium
GGCGGCGCGTCCGTCGCCGTCCGCGTCGATCTCGTCGTCGCAGACGAGGAGCCCGCGTTCGCTCGCGTCGTTCGGCTCGTCGCAGCCGGGATCGTCCGGGAAGTCCGTGAATCCATCGCCGTCGTCGTCGAGCCCGTTCTGGCAGGCGGCCACCTCCGTCCGGCCGTTCGGATCGCCGCCGCAGGTCGGATCGCTGGTGTCCACGAGTCCGTCGCCTTCGTTGTCGAAGCCGTCCTGGCACTCCGCGAGCTCGTCCGGCGCGAGCGGATTCGCGCAGCCCCCGTCGCTCGGGAAGTCGGTGAGTCCGTCGCCGTCGTCGTCGAAGCCGTTGTCGCAGACGAGTGTCTCACTCCGCTCATCGAAGTCGTAGATGTCCGTGCAGCCGGGATCCTGCGGGAACGCGGCGAAGCCGTCGCCGTCGGCATCGATCGCGTCGTCGCAGATCTCGAGGCCGCGTTCGCTGCGATCGCTCGCGTCGACGCAGCCCGGGTCGTCGAGGTCGGCGAGACCATCGCCGTCGTCGTCGGCGCCGTTGCCGCAGTGCGGCTCGAGCGATCCCGGACCCCAGCTCGGCTCTCGGTCTGCGCCGCTGGTCGTGAAGATGCGCGGTGTGAGGCCGTCCGGCTCGCTCCAGAACAAGAAGTTCTCGGAGCCCGAGAACACGCCGACGATGCGCTGGCCGTCGGGCGACCATGCCGGATCGCGACCGCCGAACTCATTCGTCGTGGAGGTCGCATCGTCGCGCGCGACGATGCTGCCACCGCTCGGGTCGAGGTCGTCGTAGGTGTAGGCGAGCCCGGGGCCGTCCGGCTTCGCGGCGGGGTCGCCGTAGAAGACGTCGGATCCGCCGGACTGGAGGAGCGTCTCGACGGACGGTTCTACCGAGAGATCGACCTCGAAGATCACGACCTGCACCAACGAGGCGTTCCCGTCGAGCAGCGGCCGCTCGAAGTAGAGGCGCGTGCCGTTCCGATCCCACGATGGGCTCGTGTCGCCCGGATCGCTCGTCGCGACGGTGGGAGCGTTGCCGTCGAAGGTGACGACGCGCAGACCCGCACTGGTCGCGATCGCGAGCCGTGCGCCGTCGGGCGACCACGCGGGCTCGCGGCCTTCCAGCGGAACGCCGCTGCCGGCGAAGGTCTCGAGCTCCGTCACGTCGCTGCCGTCCGGGTTCATCGTGTAGATCCGGAACGATCCGCTGCGATCGCTCGCGAACGCGATGCGCGTGCCGTCGGGCGACACCGCCGGCTCGACGTCGCTCGCCGGGTCGTTCGTGAGATTCGTCTCGAACGAGCCGTCCAGCTCCGAGACGTAGATCTCGTCGTTGCCGTCGCGGCTGCTGGTGAAGGCGACGACGCCCGGCGGCGTCGGCACGGAGGCTCTGAAGTCGTAGGGAGGGTTCGTCGACCCGAAGGTGAAGACGTCGAGCGCGGGGGGATCGAAGCGATAGCCCGCGAGCGACGGTGTCACCGTGTAGCTCTGCTGCAGCCGCGTCGTGACGCTGTAGTTGCCTGCGGCGTCCGTCGTCGCCTGGTAGGGACCGCCCGGACCTTCGACGCGAACCGTGACGCCCGCGAGCGCCCGGAAGCCGCCGCCGCCGAGCGTCTCGGTGATCCGACCCGATAGCGTTGCGGTGTCGGGCAGCGCGAAGAAGTAGTTGCTGGGCGCGGCGCCGACGAGTCCCGTGAACACGTAGGGCGGCGTCTGTACCACCCAGTTCGGGAACGAGACGATTTGAACGGTGACGTCCGCGCCGATCGGAAGGTTCTCGAACGAATAGCGGCCGTTCGCATCGGTCGTGGTGGTGGGGCTCGCGTCGCCGCTGATCTGCACGACGGCGCCGGCGAGGGGCACGAGGGGATCCTGCACCGTGCGTTGAGCGCGGTAGAGCGTGCCGGACACGCTGCCGCCGCCTTGCACGACGCTGCCGGGTTTCCAATCGAGCGCATACTCCACGGCGTCGGCCCGCGCACTGAGTGCCTCCGCCTGGCAGCCCCCTGAATCCGTCACCCAGATCTCGCGATCCGCGATGCCACCGCCAAAGTTCGGGATCACGTCGTTCACATACGCAATCTGCGAGCCGTCGGGCGACCACACCGGGTACTCGTGGTACTCGTCGCCGCCGCTGCTGATCGGAGCGCTGGGCTCGCGGACGGGATTGCTCGTGATGTTCGCGACGAAGATGCGCGTCGACGGCCCCTTGGGCCCCGCATTCGATCCCAGGAACTTCGCGTAGGCGATCTTTCTCCCATCTGGGGAGACACGAACATGGGTATAGTACGCCGGGGTCGCGATCAGAACGCGCTGGCCCGTACCGTCGCCCCGGATGCTGCGAATCGTGATCTGCCCGGACGCGTCGCCGTGCAGATAGAAGAGCGTGTAGCAGTCGATGCCCCGCTGTGTGGGCGCGAGCGATGCGCAGCCCGCCGACAGCGTCGGGCCGATGTCGTCGATGAAGCGGCCGTCGAGGGCCGGCAGACGTACGAGCCCGGTGCCGTCGCGGCGCACCATGTAGGTTGCACTGCCCGGGCCGGGGTCGTTGTAGAAGGCGATCCACTGCCCGTCGGGCGTCCACACCGGGAAGACGTGGAAGTCACGCGGGACGCCCCCCGTGGATGTGATGGGCCTCCGGTTGCTGCCGTCGGCGTTCATCAGGTAGATGCCACCTTCGATCGAGTCCGACGCGGCGACGGCGATCTCGGTGCCATCGGGCGACCAGCGCGCGACGCCGTTGAAGCCGTTGGAGAGCCCCGCACCGCTCGTGATGCGCGCCGACGCGAGAGACAGCGTGTCGAACGCGAAGAGGTCACCCGTATTCAGGCCCCCGCCGACGCCGGAGAGCAGCTTTCCTGCGATCGGGCCGAGCGAGCCGCACACGGTGATGTCTTGCGTCACCGTGGCCGTCGCGCCGTCGTCGTCGGTGACGATGAGCGTCACCGTGTACTGGCCGGGTTCGGCGTAGGTGTACGACGGATTGCGCGCGCTCGAAGTGCCGCCGTCGCCGAAGTCCCAGTCGTACGACACGATGAGACCGTCCGAGTCGGTGCTGGCGTCGCTGAAGACCGCCGGCTGCCCGGCGATCGGATCCACGGGCGGCGTGAACGCGGCGACGGGATCCTGGTTCACCGGGCACGCGTCGTCCGCGTCGTTCGGCGTGATCGGCGTCTCCGCGCCGCCGAGTAGCCCGAAGTGGCTGGTTGCGTTCGTGTCGAGCTCGACGGTGTCGAACGGGAAGGCGACCTCCCCCGCAATCGCGTTCGGGGGGCTCGGGGCGAAGGTGTCGTAGAGCAGCGCCGACGCGCCCGGATCCGTGAAGAGCCGCTTGAAGACGATGCCGAAGACGTCGCCGCACGGGCTGAAGCCCCACTTGGCGCTCGGGTAGTTCTGGTAGCGGTTCGCCGACGCGCCGGTGCGCACGTTCACGAGCGTCTGCGCGAACTCGTCGGGGCTGGTGCCGGTGCGCCACGAGTAGACGAAGCGCGTCGCGTCGGGGCCCCAGCCCCAGCCGGCGATGCTCGGGTTCGACGGCGCGTCGAAGTTCTCGGGCAGGTCGGTGTCGATGTCGGCCGGCAGGGTCGCGGCCACGAGCGGGCCGACGGCGTGCGTGGCCCGCGTCGGCACGTCCACCACGTGGATCGTGATCTGATTGACGTTGCGCGCGCCGGCAAAGAGATACGAGCTGCCGTCGTCGCTGAAGCGGTGTCGCGCGCTCGCCCAGACCGTGCCACCGAGCGTCCAGATCTGTGTCGCGCGGCCGTTACCGTCGAGGTCGGTGAGATCGAAGAGCGAGAAGTACTGGAGCGCGCTCGCGTCCTGATAGTTGGTGGCGAGGCGGTCGTCGTCGGGGCTCCATGTGAAGTTGTTCGCCACGATGCCCGGGTGCAGCACGGCGCCGCTCGACACGCGCTCGACGCGCCACGGATCCTGGGGGTTGCTGCCTTGCCGAACGAGCCGGTACTTGCCGCCGGGCGACGTGATCACCGAGAAGGTTGCGTCGATCGTGCCGACGGCAGGTCGCACGCCCGGGTCCGGCAGCAGATACGCGCCGGTCTCGGTGCAGCCGCAGTCGGTGCCGTCGACGGCGGCCTGGACGGTCGGTGCGAGCGCGAACACGAGAAGAGCGGCGAGGATCGCGCCGAGCTTGCCGCGCTCTTTCGCGAGCCGGGCGAGCTTTGCAGCGGCCATCTCGAGCAGGCCCGGCACCGACTCGACCGGGATGCCGAGCTGCGCGGAGATCGCGGTCGCATCTCCGCCCTGATCGGCGATGTGCAACGCGGACGCATGGAGCGGCGCGAGCAGATCGGCGAGATCCGTGGGATTCATCGGATCGAGGGATACGGCGTCGGTGTCCGGCTTTTTCATGCGCGCATCCTCTGCGCGCGCACGAATTCCGTCATGAGTCCCCCCACCTCCATGGCCGACCCACTAGAATCCCGCGCGATGCGGACGGACGAGAGCGCGGCTCGCTGGCCGCTGGTGGGGCGGAGCGAGGAGCTCGCGTTCCTCGCGCGCGCGCTCGGCGAAGGCGCGAACGGCGTCGTGATCGCGGGCGAGCCGGGCGTGGGCAAGAGCCGTCTGGCAGCCGACTTCGTCGCGAGCGTCGGCGATCGGCCGGTCGTGCGAGTCGCGGCGTCGGCCAGCTTGCAGGCCGTGCCCCTCGGCGCGTTCGCGCCGGTCCTGCCGCCGGGTCTCTCGCGCACGCCGCGCCAGCCGGCCGAAACGCTGCGTCTGGTGGCCGACCATCTGGCCGCGCCCGCCGCCGCGCCGCCACTCGTCTGGATCGACGACGCGCAGCTCCTCGACGAACTCTCGGCCGGCCTCGTGCTCCAGCTCGCGGTCGGCCGCCGTGCATTCGTCGTCGCGACGCTGCGCAGCGGCGAGGAATCGCCCGACGCCGTACGGCGTCTGTGGCGCGACGGTCATGCGCGCCGGCTCGAGATCCAGCCGCTGGGCGTGGCCGACACCGCGGAGCTGCTCGCGCGCGTGCTCGGCGCAGCGGTGGACGCCGGCACGCGCGAACGCATCTGGAACGCGAGCCGCGGCAACCTGCTCTATCTGCGCGAGCTGGTGCGGATCGGCGTCGAGTCGGGCGCGCTCGCGCGACGCGGCGAGCTGTGGATCTGGCAGGGGCCGCTGCGCGTCTCGCAGGAACTGCGCGAGCTGATCGCCGAGCGGCTCGCGGCACTCGATCCCGAGTCGTACGCCGCGCTCGAGACGATCGCGCTCGCGGAGCCGCTGGCGCCGGCCGTCGCCGAACGGCTCGGGCTCATGCCGCACCTGGTGTCGCTCGATCGCGCGGGTTTCGTGCGGCTCGACGCGCAGGCGGATCCGCCCGCCGTGCGGCTCGTGCACCCGCTCTTCGGCGAGGTCGTGCGTGCGAGCGTCACGCCGCTGCGCACCGCCGCGATCGAGCGCGCGCACGCGGTCGCACTCGTCGAGACGGGCGCGGACCTGCTGCGCCTCGCGATCGCGCAGATGCAGGGACACGTCGCCGCGGATCCCGCTTGCCTGCTGGCCGCGACCACGCGCGCGCGGGCGCTCGCCGATCACGCGCTCGCAACGCGACTCGCGCGCGCGGCCGTCGGCGCAGGCGGCGGCGGTCGCGCGATGGTGGCGCTCGCCGAGTGCCTGTTCTGGGAGGGGCGACACGAGGAGTTGATCGCGTGGCTCGGCGACGATCCGCTCGCGAGCGCCGCACCCGCCGATCGCATCGCAGCGGAGATCCACCGCGCGTCGTCTCTCTACTGGGGTTTCGGTCGCGACACGGAGGCGATCGACGTGCTGCGCCGCGCATCCGCGCTCGCGCCGCACGAACCGGCCGCCGGCGAGGCGGCCGGGCAGTGCGCCTTCGTGCTGACGAATGCCGGGAGGCCGCGCGAGGCGATCGAGGTGGCGCGCGGAATCCTCGATCGGCCCGATTCGAGCAGTCGCGCGCGCGTGTACTCCTTCTCCGCGATCACGATCGCGCTCGCGATCAGCGGCCGCTACGACGCTGCGCTGGGCGAAGCGCAGCGCGGCTTTCCGCTCGCGGTGCAGATGCGCGAGGAGATGCCGATCACCGGCGGCGGCATCGTGCTCGGAAGCTGCGTCGCGTGGTTTCTCGGCGGCTCCTTCGCCGCGCTCGACCAGACCGTCGGCGCGTTGTATCAGCGCAGCGCCGAGATCGGCGATCCCTTCCTCGGTCTGTGGGCGCACATGCTCGCGCGCAACGCGCTGATGCGCGGGCGGCTCGCCGAGGCCGAACGTTTCGCTGCGGAAGCGGTCGCACTGCTGCGGCTGCACGACCCCGCTCTCGCACTGCCGTGGGCGCTCGCGGTGCTCGCCCAGGTGGAGGCGCAGCGGGGCGACGCCGAGCGCGCGCGCGAGGTCGTGCGCGAGCTCGATCGGCAGCCGCGCCACATGGCGATCTGCGAAGCGGATCTCGAGCTGGCCCGCGCCTGGAGCGAGGCCGCTTCGGGCGACCTCGCCAGCGCGCGCCGACGCATCGCAGCGATCGCGCGCGCGCAGTGCGAAACGGGCAGCGACGGCCTCGCGTCGTGCGCGATCCACGAGCTCGCGCGACTCGGCGGTGCAGCCGAAGCCGTTCCGCTGATCGAGAAGCTTGCGGATTGCGTGGATGGACCGCTGGTGCGCGCGTGGTCGCGGCAGATCCAGGCACTTGCCGAGCACGACGCAACGGCGCTCGAGGCGGCGGGCGGCGCGCTGGAGGCGCTCGACTGTCTGCTCGACGCGGTCGAGTCGTACGCGTCGGCCGCTGCGATCCACGCCGGCGCGGGCCGACGCGATGCGGCGTCACGCGCCGCTGCGCGAGCGCTCGAACTCGCAGCCGCGTGCGGTGCGCCGCGCACGCCCGCTCTCGCGGCGGTGCAGACCGATCCGGTCGCGTCGCTCACGCCGCGCGAACGGGAGATCGCGCGGCTGGCTGCGAGCGGCATCACGCGCCGTGCGATCGCCGAAGATCTCGGGCTGTCACTGCGGACGGTGAGCAATCACCTGAATCACGTCTACGCGAAGCTCGGCGTGGCGGATCGCGCCTCGCTGGCGGCGCTGCTCGGGGCGACGCCCGCGCCCCACCCGGCGGGTCGCTCGACGGGGACAGGCTGAGCGCCGCGACGCGCCGCCTGCGCCACAGCGTCACGATCTCGCGCCAGCTCGCGACGGACGCCCCGCGCGCGCGATTCTCCGCGCCGATCTGGAATGCCGTGCGCCACTGCGTCGCGAGCGCCCGCCAC
>JALOQG010000524.1 GCA_025453505.1 Myxococcota bacterium
GCGGTCGGGGCGACGGGCATTGAACACCATTCAAAGCAATGAACAGTGTTTAGAGTCGGCCAGGCGGGGCGTCAAATGAAGCGGTCATTTGGCCCGGCAGCCCTCGTTCCCGCGGGGCGTTGCCGCTACCGTGCGCGGCATGCGCATCCTCTCCGGCATCCAGCCCTCGGGCGAGCCGCACCTCGGCAACTACTTCGGCGCGATGCGCCAGCACGTCGAGCTGATGGCGAAGGGCGAGGCGATCTACTTCCTCGCCGACTACCACTCGATGACGTCGATCCGCGACGCCGCCGAACGCCGCCGCTTCACGCGCGAGCTCGCGCTCGACTACCTGGCGCTCGGCCTCGATCCCGCGCGCGCGATCCTCTACCGCCAGTCGGACCTGCCCGAGGTCACCGAGCTCGCGTGGCTCCTCACGACGGTGACGCCGATGGGCCTGCTGGAGCGCGCGCACTCGTTCAAGGACAAGGTCGCGCAGGGCATGACGGTCAATCACGGCCTCTTCGCGTATCCGGTGCTGATGGCCGCCGACATCCTGATCTACAACGCCGACATCGTGCCGGTCGGACAGGACCAGAAGCAACACCTCGAGATGACGCGCGACATCGCCGGCTCGTTCAACCACACCTACGGCATCGAAGTCTTCAAGCTGCCGGAGCCGATGATCCTCGAGCACGTCGCCGTCGTGCCCGGCGTCGACGGGCGCAAGATGAGCAAGAGCTACGGCAACACGATCCGCATGTTCGCGCCGCCCGGCGAGATCAAGAAGGCCGTGATGGGCATCGTCACCGACTCGACGCCCGTCGATCAGCCGAAGGACACGACGACCGCGCTGTTCCAGCTCTGGTCGCTCTTCGCGACCGCGGACGAGCGCGCCGAGCTGTTTGCGCGCGCGAAAGCCGGCGGTCTCGGCTACGGCGACGTGAAGAAGGATCTGCTCGCGCGGCTGACCGCGCACTTCGCGCCGCTGCGCGCGCGCCGCGAGGAATGGTCGCAGCGCGGACACGACGTCGAGGACGTGCTGCGCGACGGAGCGCAGCGCGCTCGCGCGATCGCGCGCCCGATTCTCGAAGCCGCGCGCGACGCCGCGGGCCTCGGAGCCGGTCGGCCGGAAGCCACGCGCCCGGACTAGAAGAGCGGCTGGGAAGAGGCTGGGTGCCCCGCTCTCCTAGGAGAGTGACCCAAGATGGGAGGCGGAGCTTCGGGCGCTGCGGCGCGCCGCCAACAAGGCGCGCGACTGAGCCGTAGCGGGAGCTACGGCGCAAGGAGCGCAACGCAGTGCCTGGGCGCGTGCGCAAGCGATGCAGGTCGTCGCGCCGGGGAGGGCGCGCAAGCGCGGGATCGCGATCGGTCCGTTGCAGCGCGCGCAAACGGTGAGCTCGCCGCGGGCGGCGCGGTCGAGCGCCTGGTCGAGTGCCGCGAGCCGCTTCACGGCCAGCTCGTCGAGCGCGATCGACTCTGCGACGAGCGTCACGTCGGCGCCGCGCTCGGCCTGGTCCATCGGCTCTTCGCGCGTCTGCGCTTCGAGCGACTGCTCCTCGGCGAGACGCCGGGCGAGTCGCGCGCGCACACGCTCGCGTTCGCGCGTGAGTTCGGCGACGAGGGACTCGAGCGCGCCGGGCGGCGCGTTCGCGCTTCGATGCGCTCCGCCGGCGGTCGCGACGGCCCAGAGCACGTCGGTCTCGGAGAGCAGGCCCGCGAGCTCGCCGTGCTCGTCGACGATCGGCACGCAGCCGATGCGGCGCGCTGCCATGCACTCGGCCGCCTCGGCGAGCGTCGCGTCTTCGCCGAGCGTCTCGGGATCGTGGGTCATGATCTCGCCGACGCGCAGCTCGAGCGCAGCGTCGCGCTGCGTGGGTGCGAGCGGCTGGCGCAGACTGACGGGGTAGGGCAGCGCGGCGCGGACGTCGTCGATCGAGAGCACACCGACGACGTGGCCGCTGCCGTCGATCACCGGAAGGTGTCGGATGCCGCGGTCGAGCATCGCCTCGAACGCCTCGAGCGCGGAAGCGCCCGGAGAGATCGAGACGGGATCGCCGCTCATGTAGGTCTTGACGGGGCCCTTCATGCAGGAACTTCGGTGCAACGCGCGTACCGAGATTCCGAGCCAGCACGTGCCTCGGCGTGCGCTCGGCTGTGCCACTCCGCCCCACCCGCGACTCAGGAGCGTGCGCTTCGTACCCGGCGGATCCGACGTCGGAAGGCGAGAAGGGCGATGAGGAGTTCCGGGCCGAGCAGGCCGCAGGCGGCGCCCGTGCCTTCGCCGGGGCTCGGACACTGCGAGTCGAGTGCATCGATGAGGCCGTCGAGGTCCTGGTCGACGCGATCGGTGCAGGCCGTCCCGGCGAGCACGACGACCTCTGCCGCGCGGCTCGCCGCGCCGTGCGCGTCGGTGACGACGAGCCGTACGCGGAACGGCCCGCGGCGATCCGCGTGCAGTGTCGGCGTCCAGCCGTCGGCGCCTTCGAGCGACCACGCGCTGCCGCCCGGCGCCGAGACGAGTTCCCAGCGCGGCGTGAGCGGATCGCCGTCGAGATCGCAGCTCGCGCTGCCGTCGAGTGCGAGCGTCGCGCCGACGTTCGCGCGGCGCGGCGACGCGCCGGCGTCGGCGGCGGGCGCCGAGTTGTCCGCGCTCGCGCGCAGCGTGAAGACACGGCTGCGGTTCAGCGTGACGCGGGCGCCGTCCGACGTGCCGTCGAGTCCGCACGCGCCGTCGGCGGCGAGGGGTGCGAAGTCGAGACCCGCGACGCGGACCTGCGCGTCGGCCGTCTCGGCGACGACCTCCGCGCGCTCCGCCTCGGGCCGGATCGCGAGGCGGCCGTGCGTGCCCGCCTCGACGAGCGTCGCGCCGTTCCAGCGCAGCAGCCTCGCGTCGTCCGCAAACGCGTGACGCAGCGAGCCGTCGCCGCGCGCATCGAAGCTCCACACGCTGCCGTCGCTCGACGCGGCGTCGATCGCGATCACTTCGAGCCCGGGCGTCCGGTGCAGCGCGAGCGCGACGCGATCCGCTTCTGCATCGGTGAAGCGGAATCCCGCGCCGTCGTCCACCGCGACCGCCTCGATCGCGGGCGCGGCGTCGCCACTGCGTGTCGGCAGGAGCAGTGTCAGCGCGCGCACCCGCTCCGCGTTCGTCGTGGCGCGCAAGACGGTGTGCGAGCGCTCCTCGCGGTTCGCGATCTCGTGCAGCTCCGTCGTGGTCGAGAAGGCGGGCGCGCCGACGTCGAAGCCGATCGCGCCGG
>JALOQG010000136.1 GCA_025453505.1 Myxococcota bacterium
CAACGCCCCCGGCGAGTCGCCGCCGGTCTCTCCGCCGATCTCCTTCAGATCGACGCCCGCCGAGAACGCGCGCCCGCTCCCCGTCAGGATCACGACGCCGATCTCCGGGTCCGCGGCGAGCGCGCGAAAGGCGTGCGCCAGCTCGCGGCGCAGCGCGCGGGAGAGCGCGTTCATCGCAGCGGGCCGGTTCAGCGTGAGCGTGGCGACGCCATCGGCGCGCTCGATCTGCAACAGGGACTCGGACATGGGACCTCCATCGTGGGAGGACTATGATAGGCGCCGGATGAAAGCCGTTCCCGAGCCCGCTGCGATCTCGCGCCGCGAAGCGCGCATGCGCGAAGAGACCGCGATCGAGATCGTGCTCCTGCGGCACGGCGAGCCGGATTGGACGCCCGACGGCGGTCCCTCGGTGATCGACGCCGCGCTGACCGCGCGCGGACGCATGCAGGCCGAAGCCGCGGCGCGGGCGCTCCTCCCGCTCGGTCTCGACGCTCTCTACGTGAGCCCTCTGCGGCGTGCGCAGCAGACGGCCGAGCCGATCGCAAAGGCGACCGGCCTCGAGCTCGTCACGATCGACGGCCTCGCCGAGATCGACATCCCGCTCACGGGCATCTCGCAGATCGAAGTGGATGCGTTCTTCCGTCGCGCCGCGCAGCGCCGCCTCGGTGAGCACTGGTCGGGCTGGCCGGGCGGCGAGAGTTTTCGCGACTTCCATGCCCGGGTGACCGGCGCGATGGCGTCCCTGCTCCAGCGACACGACGTCGCCTGCGAGAGCGAGGACGAGTTCCGCGTCTGGAGCCTGCCGGCGCAGAAGCGACGCATCGCCGTCGTCGCGCACGGCGGGACCAATGCCGTCGCGCTCACGCACCTGCTCGACATCCCGGGCGTGCCCTGGGAGTGGAACCGCTTCGAGATGGAGCTCGCCGCCTATGCCGTGGTGCAGTCGCGCGCCGTCGGCATGACGGGCTTCGTCTGGTCGCTGCAGAACTTCAACGAGGTCGATCATCTCCGCGCGGCCGGACTGCGCTGAGCGGGCCCTCACGAGCGGACGGGAGGACGAGATGTCGGATCGCGTCGTGGTCGAACGGCTGGCCGGGGGCGTCGCGGATGTGCGACTCAATCGCGCCGACAAGATGAACGCGCTCGACATGCCCATGTTCGAGGCGCTCGTCGCGACGGGCAGGGAACTCGCGCGCGACGCATCGCTGCGAGCCGTCGTTCTCTCGGGCGAGGGGCGCGCCTTTTCGGCGGGCCTCGACTTCACGAGCTTCCAGTCGATGGCGGGACAGAGCGGGGAGCGAGGCGGCCCCACCCTGCTCTCGCGCGGTGACGGCGAGAGCCCGGCGAACTTTGCGCAGCGCGCGGCGTGGGTGTGGACCGAAGTGCCCGTGCCGGTGATCGCAGCCGTGCACGGCGTCGCCTACGGCGGCGGCCTGCAGATCGCGCTCGGCGCCGACCTGCGCTTCGTCGCGCCCGACGCGCGGCTCTCCGTGATGGAGATCAAGTGGGGCCTCGTACCCGACATGAGCGGGACGCAGACGCTCCGTCGTCTCGTGCGTCTCGACGTCGCGAAGGAGCTGACCTTCACGGGCCGTGTGCTCTCCGGCACCGAAGCAGTCGCGCTCGGGCTCGCGACGCGCGTCGCCGACGATCCGCGCGCGGCCGCGTTCGAGCTGGCCGCCGAGATCGCGGCGAAGTCGCCCGATGCGATCCGCGCGGCCAAGCAACTGCTCGACCGCTCGGGCGTCACTTCGGTCGAAGAGGGCCTGCAGCTCGAAGAATCGCTCCAGCGGGGACTGATCGGTCGCCCCAACCAGATCGAATCCGTGCGTGCGAACCTCGAGAAGCGGGCGCCCCGCTTCGCGGATCCCGGCTGAAGGACCGGACCGGCTCGATCCAGCTCGCATCCAGCAGAGGAGACATCCGTGGAGATCCACTGGCGCAACATGGAAGAAATCGAAGCCGCGCAGCGCGAGACCGTCGAACGGCGCCTGCTCGCCCTCGCCGACGGGCACACCGATCTCATCGACCTGCGCATCGCCGCCAAGCCCAACAACCACCACCGGCACGGCGCGCAGGAGGTGCACATCACCTGCCAGGCGCGCGGCAAGGAGCTGGTCGCGACGCGCACCGGCGCCGATCTCGGGCAGGCCCTGCACGACGCCGTCGATGCCTTCGTCAACGAGGTACGCCGGCTCCGCGACCGTCGCAGCGACCACCGCAGCGCGTGACGGGGCGACGCCGAGTGGCGTCGCCATCTCTCACTCGACCGGATCCACCGGCGTGGGCCCGTCGCCGGGATCGCCTTCGCGCCGACCGCGGCGCCGACGACCGCCGCGCCGTCCACGGCGGCGTCGGCGGCGCGCCTCGCCCGATTCCGCGGAGCTTCCATCGACCGCAGCCGGCGCGGGCGGCATGGCCGCGACCGGGACTGCCGCATGCGCTTCTTGCGCGACGACGGGACGCACGCGCGGGCGCGGCTCGCGCGGACGATCGCTGCGGCCTCGACCCCGCTTGGCGCCGCGCTGGTTGCGATCGGTGCCCCGCCGGCTGCGCGGACGATCCGGCCGCACGAGCGGATCGAAGAAGCTCTCGGGCCGTTCCGGCGAGCCGCGACAGATGTCGCAGAGCCGGCACGGCTCCTCGTCGGGCTCGCCGAAGTAGCGCCGCAGGAAGACGGCGCGGCACTCGGTCGAGGCCGCGTATTCGCCGATCGAGTCGAGGCGCCGCACGTCCTGCCGGCGCAGCGTCTCGAACTGACCCGCGAGGGCGCGCGCGTCCTGTTCGAGCGTCTCGGGCGCGCCGGTGAGGCGGATCTGGTCTCCGTCGATCTGCACGAGGCCCGCCTCTTCGAGCTTGGTGAGCAGCGCGCTCGCGATGCGCGGGCCCTGCTCTGCCGAGACCGCGAGCGCCTGCAGGTTCGGCTCGCGCCCCTCCTGCGCCCAGGCCGCGAGCGCGGCGCCGAGCTTGTAGAGCTGATCGGGCCGCACGCGGCCGCGCGAGAGCAGCAGCTCGTGGATGGCGCGATCCGATCCGTCGTAGAGCAGGATGCAGTTCGCCTTGAAGCCGTCGCGCCCGCCGCGACCGGCCTCCTGCACGTACTGCTCGAGCGACGCGGGCGACTGGAAGTGCATCACGTAGCGGATGTCGGCCTTGTCGATGCCGAGGCCGAAGGCGCTGGTCGCGACCATCACCGAGCGATGACCGTCGCCCATGAAGAGCTGCTGCTCGGCTTCGCGTTCGGCGCCGGTCATGCCGCCGTGGTAGCGGTTGGCGGGGATCCCGAAACGTCGCAGGAGCGTGTAGACGGCGTCGACCTCGCCACGCGTCGCGCAGTAGATGATGCCCGGACGCCGCAGCCGCCGCGCCAGACGCAGCAACGCGCGGAAGCGCGCGTCGCCTTCGCAGCACAGCACCTCGAAGGCGAGGTTCGAGCGGTGGGGCGAGGCGGCGACGATCGCGGGATCGCGCATTCCGAGCGAACGCACGATCGCGTCGCGCACCATCTCGGTCGCCGTGGCCGTCAGCGCCAGGATCGGCGGCGCGCCGAGTTCGCGAATGCGCGCACCGAGGCGCCGGTATTCCGGACGGAAGTCGTAGCCCCATTCGGAGATGCAGTGCGCCTCGTCGATCGCGACCAGCGAGACGCCGCTGGCGGACAGGGCTTCGCGGGCCTCGCTGCCGGCGAGCGTCTCGGGCGTGGTCATCACCAGCAGCGGCCCGCTGCTCGCGATCTCGGCGAGCGCCGCCTTGCGCGCCTTGCCGCGGACCGTCCCATCGAGCCGCACGACGCGCACGCCGCGCTCGAGCAGCCGCGTGTGCTGGTCCTGCAACAACGCGATCAGCGGCGACACGACCACCGCCGGCCTGGGCAGCAGCATCGACGGCACCTGGTAGCAGGCGGATTTGCCGAAGCCCGTCGGCAACACCATCAGGACGTCGCGTCCCGCCAGCACGTCGGCGACGACCTGCTCCTGCTCGGGCCGGAGCTGCTCGATCCCGAGTCGCTGCGCAGCGTCGGCCGCGCTCGCCTCGATCTCGCGCGACGGCGTCGGATAATCGATCGGCGGCGGCTTCACCTTGCGCACGCGCTTCGCGGGCGCGGGCGGCGGATCGGGCTCGACGGGAGCCGCGGCGACGACCTCGCCCGACGCGAGCGTCGGACCGCGGCGCCCCCCGCGGCGGCGCCCACGCCCCCCGCGACGCGAACGCCGGCGGCGCGGTCGGGCGCCGTCGTCGCCCTGCTCAGACATCGGCGCTCAAAGCCCGCTCGGATCGAGGTCGGCCATCGCAGTCGCGATGCCGCTCGCGTCGAAGGCGCCCGGGTGACCGACGTGCCCCAGGGCCGCCGGGTCCGAATAGAAAGTCAACATCGAGAGCGATTTCATCCCCTTGAAGAGGTCCCGCTTCAGGTCGAGCCGGGAGCGCATCAGATCCTCCAGAACGCGATCTTGCCCGGCGCCGTTCAGCGCCGTGAAGGGCCGCCACTTCGCAACGAGCGGGTAGACGCCCCACTCGAGCACCCAGAGCCCCTGCAGCAGAGGACCTGCGAGCGCCGGAACGCGCGCGACCCAAGCGTCCGCGGCGCGGGCCGGGTCGATGCGCCTTGCCCGAATCGCCTCGGCCCCGCGAGGCCCGACGCAGCGCATCGCGACGGACTGGAAGGTTGCATACGCGCGCGGCGAGAGCACCCCCAGGTCCGCATCCGGCGCCGGCCGCAGGAACTCCGCGGTCGGTTCGGCGCATCCCGTGGGCACGAGGCCCGCGGCGGCGACCGCTCCCGCGAGACGCAGGAAGCCGCGCCGGTCGAGGCGGGCGAAGGCCGAGCGGACCTCGTCCGGAAGCTCCTCCGATCGGATCTTCGGACCGGTCACGAACCCTCCGGAGACAGCGCGCGCAGCGCGTGGCGCGCCTCGCTCGCGTGCGGGTCCAGCCGTACGGCCGCCTCGATCTCCGCCCGCGCCGCCGCCGTCTCGCCGAGGCTCTGTAGCACGAGCCCGTAGCGGAGTCGGATCGCCGCGGCGTCGGGGCGCAGTTCGACGGCGCGAGCCAGGTGGGCACGCGCCGTGACGAAGTCGCGGCGTCTCGCCGCCAGGACTCCGAGGTCGTGATGCGGATCCGCC
The DNA here is from genome assembly GCA_025453505.1 of Myxococcota bacterium. Lineage (GTDB taxonomy): Bacteria > Myxococcota_A > UBA9160 > UBA9160 > PR03 > PR03. The sequence continues at coordinate 5,124 of JALOQG010000136.1, forward strand.
CACGCGGGATCGAGTCGGATCGCCGCCTCGAAGTGTCGGGCCGCCTCGGCGTCGCGACGCTGCCGCGCGAGGACGACGCCGAGATGGTGGTTCGCTTCGGGCGACGCGGAGTCGATCGAGAGGAGTTCGCGGTAGGCGTCGGCGGCCTCCGGCAGTCGATCCGCGGCTGCCAGTGCGTTGCCGAGATGCAGCAGCGCCGGTGCGTTGCCGGGAATCACGGCCGTCGCGTGCGCGAAGAGCCGTACGCCGTCCTGCCACACGGGAACTTGTCGCAGCGTCGTCGCGGCGAGTGCGACGCAAACCGCGACGGCCAACGCCGCACTGGTCCGGCGCGCGAGCGCGCTCGCGGCGGGAAGCGCCCACGCGGCGGCCCAGCACAGACCGATGCTGGGGAGATACGTGTAGCGATCGGCGTGCGCCTGCGCGCCGACCTGCACGAGCCCGATCACCGGAACCAGCGCGCCGAGGAACCAGCACCAGCCGGCGAGCAGCGACGGATCCCGACGCGCTCGCGCCGCGGCGATCGCGGTCAGCGCGGCGAGCAACGCGAGTGCCGCGATCCAAAGCGATGTGGGAACGGCGCCCGGGTGCGGATAGATCGCGGCGAGATCCACGGGCCACACGAGCTGGCGGAGGTAGACGACGACGGAGACGACCGCGTTCGCGGCCCGCGCCGAGAAGGGCAAGATCTCGAGCGACGTCGCCGCGGCCCGCTGTACCACGAGCGTCACGACGCTCGAGAGCAGCGCGAGCGCCAGGAATGGCGCCTTGCGCGCGAGGCTGCGCGTCACCTCCCGCAGACCGTCGCGGGCCGGCGAAAGCGAGATGCGTCGCAGCGGCCACACCTCGAGCACGACGAGCAGGAACGGAAGCGTCACCAGCATCGGCTTCGCGAGCAGTCCGAGCGCGAACCACCCGAGTGACGCGACGTAGGCGCGGCGATCGCCTCGCAGCGTGTGAAGCACCCAAGCCCGCATCGAGAGCAGCGCCAGCATCACCGAGAGCACGTCCTTGCGCTCCGCGATCCACGCCACCGATTCGACGCGGAGCGGATGCCACGCGAAGAGCGCCGCGGCCAGGGCGGATCGCCAGACGCTTCCCGAGCCGCGCCGCAACAGATCGAAGAGCAGTACCGCGGAGAGCGCGTGCAGGACGACGCTCGTCGCATGGTGGCCGCGCGGGTCCAGCCCGAAGAGCGACACGTCGAGCATGTGCGAGATCCACGTCAGCGGAAACCAGTTGCCCGCGTGATCGGTGCTGAGAGCCCAGACGAAGCCTCCCGGCGTGAGGCCCTGCTGCACCACCGGGTTCGCGGTCACGTAGTCGGGATCATCGAAGTGGACGAATCCCGCTCCACGCAGTCCGGCGTAGAGAGCGAGGGTCCCGAGGAAGAGCCCTGCAGCGAGGAACGCATCGCGCGTCGGCCGCGTCATCGCGAAGCGCGCCGCCGCCACAGCCACGCAATCGCCGCGACCGACGCGATCGCGCTCGACCACGCTCCCACGCGCCGCACGGGCGTCGCGCCGAAGGTCAGCTCGATCGCACGGGTCGGCTCCGCGACGTCGAGACAGATCCATCCGCCGCACTCCTCCAGCGTCACCGGATCGCCCTCGGCGTCGTGGGCGCGAAAGCCCGGGAAGAAGGCCGTGCGAAGTTCGAGCGGGCCGACCACCGGCGAGGCGAAGCGCCAGCGCTGCACGTCGCCACGATCCTCGAAGCGTGCGACCAGCATTCCGGACCCGGGCGCACCCCGCAGGCGCACCAGCGGCAGCGCCTCCGCGACTTCGATGCCCGCGTCGCGCGCCGTGCAGGCCACGCCGGCACGGCGGGCCGCATCGCCGGAATCGCCGCGCGCCGCGGGCGCACCATACGCCTCGAAGAGCGCGCGAGTCATGTACTCCGGATAACCCGGATGGGACCGCCACACCGTCAGGCGTCGGTCGGCGGGAGGGAGTCGCAGATCCTCGCAGCGCAGGGGGCGGTCGTTCCAGCGCAGTGGCGCAAAGTGCCCGGGCGGAGGCGTCAGGGCATTCGCGTCGAACACG
>JALOQG010000137.1 GCA_025453505.1 Myxococcota bacterium
CCGCGGCGCATCGCCTCGACGGCCGACTCGATGGTCCCGTAGGCCGTCATCAGGATCACGGCGGTCCGCGCGTCGCGAGCGCGCGCCGCGTCCAATACCTCGATGCCGCCCGCGCCCGGGAGACGCAGATCGGTGACGACGACGTCGTACGGCGGGACGCCCGGATCGCGCAGCCGCGCCACGGCGGCGTCACCGCTGGCCGCTTCTTCGACCGGCCCGAAGCCGTCGGCGAGCGCACGCGCGATGCCACGCCGCAGCGTGTCGTTGTCCTCGACGACGAGGAAGCGCCCCCCGCGCGTCGCGGCGGCGGCGCGCGGCGTCTCGAGCTGCCTGGCGCTCACGCGGCCTCCGGTCCGGCCAGGGGCAGCCGCACGCGGAAGGTCGCGCCGTGGCCGGGATCGCACTCGAGTTCGAGGCGGCCGCCGTGCCCGTCGACGATCTTCTGCGCCTGCGCGAGGCCGATGCCCGAGCCGCGCTGTTTCGTCGTGAAGAACGGATAGAAGACCCGCTCGCGCAGATCTTCGGGAATGCCGGGACCCGTGTCCGCGACCGTGAAGACCAGCTCGGGACCGATCTCGATCCCCTCGCACGCGTCGACGCGCACGCCGAGCGAGACGCGCGCGGGCTCCGAGCCGGCGCCGTGCATCGCTTCGAACGCGTTCACGATCAGGTTCGTCAGCACGCCCTCGATCCGCTCGCCGTCGGCGCGCAGCGCCGGAACCGTTTCGGCGTAGTCGCGTCGTACGTCGACGTCGAAGGGCACGCGCGAGCGAGCGCGCGCGAGCGACTCCTCGAGCACTTCGACCGGATCGACGGACTCGCGGCGCAGCGCCACGGGACGCACGAACTCGAGGCTGTCGGTCACGGTCTGCGCGACGCGCCGCAGCTCGGCGGTGAGCTCGTTGACGAGCGCGAGTTCCTCGTCGTGGCCCGCGAGCCGGCGCCGCAGCAGACCCGTCAGGATCTCCATGCCCGCCAGCGGATTGCGGATCTCGTGGGCGAGACCGGCGGCCATCTCGCCGAGTGCTGCGAGACGCTCGCGCAGGCGGCCCTGTTCGGCGTTGCGCTCGTAGGGCGTCAGGTCGCGGAACTGCAGCACGGCGCCCGCGATGCCTCCCTCCGGTGTACGGACGGGCGAAACCGTGTAGCCGATCGTCGGTCCGGGACGGTCCGCACCGGCGGCGAGCACCAGCTCGGCGCGGCTCGGCCGCTCGATGCCGTCGAGCGCCTCGAGCAGGCGCTGCGCGACCGCGGGCTGCGCGGCGAGCACGTCCCGGCAGTCGCGCCCGATCAGTGCGGCGCTCGCCTCGCCGGCGCAGCCCAGCACGCGATGGCCCGCCGCATTGAGCGCCGCGATCGCGCCCGACGCGTCGATCGCGACCAGGCCCGAACGGACCGAGTCGAGCAGCCAGCCCGCAAATCGTGAATCGTGCACCGGCACGCGTCCTTCATCGGAACGCGCCGGGGCGCTCCTGAGGCCGCTCCCCAGGGAGCGCTCAGCGGAGGCTCGGGGCTTCGACGGCGGCGCCGTCGCTCCCGCCGCCGCCCGACTTCATGTCGCCACGCGGGCCCGTCGCGCCCCGCGTGCTGCTGCGGGACGCCGAGGGCAGGTCGGACCAGCTCGACTCGCCCGTCTGGGTGATCGGGGAAGCCGAGCCGGACGCATCGTCGCCGCCGAGCGACCAGCTCGGCGGGGATTCCGCGGGCGGCGCTTCCGGCGCGGCCTGCGGGGGCGCGGTCGGCGGGGGCGCCGCGCTTCCGAGCACGGCGAGCCGCGGCTCGATCGTGCCCCACTCGACGCCGCGCATCTGCGGCATGCGCCGCACGTCGTCGGCGAGCGTGTTCCACAACTCGTTGCGGAACGCGGGCGCTTCGACCGTGAGGATCTGCACGTCGCCGTAGCCGTTCTCGGCGAGCGCTGCGACCAGCTCGCGGAAGTACGCGCTGATCGCCGCTTCGAACTCTCCGGGCCCGTACTGCGTGGGGTGAAGGGGAGCGCCGATCGACTGCGTGTCGCGACAGATCTGCGAAGGGCCGAAATACGTATTGGTATTCGGCGCGCTGCACACCGTGCCGGCCGGGCCGAGTGCCGCCTCGTCGTACCAGGCATGGAGGCCGGGCTTGGTCTCCACTGCGAGACAGGCGCCCTCCCCGGGTGCCAGTCCGTACTCTGCGAGGCGATACACCGCGTGCCGAGCGCGCCACGCCCGGAAAGCGGGATTGCGCAGATCGAGCACGACGCCGTTCGCACGGAAGTGCGGCTCGCTCCACTGGTGGGGCAACGCGCTGTATTCCGTGATCGGTGCCGCGATGTCACCGTCATAACCCCATCCGTAGAGGGCCGGGACGGTCGCCGCCGTGGCGAGTAGGCTCACCGCCTCGCGATCCATCCAGGGAAGGAAGCCGCGCGGGTTGCCGGGGTGCAGCGGATCGAGCGGGAACGGAGCCGGGCGACACGGCGTGTCGCCACAGATCCGGCGGTCCTCCCAGAACCGGCGCAGCGTCGCCTCGTGAACTTCGCGTGGCGCGCGCATCACCCAGTTCGTGTCGAACGATCCGCGGATCTCGTAAGGGTCGCCCGGCTGCGGCGGCGATGCCCAAGGCTGCCCGACCTCGAAGCTCACGGAATCGTTTCCGACGATGCGCCGTCGCTCCTCGTCGGGTTGGCCCGGCCTCAACACGGCCAGTCGATGTCGATACAACGCGGGCGTCCAGACCTGGGTCGGGTCTGCGAGCGCGACCGCCGTTCCACCCGCTGCGGATCCGGAGGCCTTGACGACGACCTCGGCCTCGCCGTGACGCCCGTCCATTGCTCCTTCCCAGTCACAACTTCCGGTCGCGCCTCGATGGGCCGAGCAGGATTGAGCGAGATCCGGCAGCCGCAGCGTCACGTCCGGACGGTCCGAGAGACACAATCGTCCGCGTACGGAAATGCCTCGGCTCGCGGCGATCTCTTGCAACTCGTCGATCCGCTGCGCGACGCGCGGAACGGTGTTGAGTCCCGCGGGACTCGCGTCGTTGTAGGTGAGGTGCAGATACGCACTCTGGTAGAGCTCGAGCAGGCGCGCGGCGTCTTCCGGTGACCAAGGCTCGTAGCCCGCCCGAAGCGTCACCGGATCGTGTCGATCCCAGCGGCCGAGCGATTTGACCCGTTCGGGAATGCCGTCGGTGGCGGCGGACGCGGAACCGCAAACCAATACGAGCAGCAATGCCGTCGGAATCCGGATGCACATCGGTCGAGGCCTCCGCGGTCCAGCGAGGGGAACGACCCATGCTTCGGAGCTACGCAGTGGTGACTTGAGGCGCGCGGGCGCGCTTGTGATCCGTGTCACAAACGTGCGCACGTGCGCGATCCCGCGCCCGCGCCTGCACACGCGTGGAGCCCCGGCCGCGGGCCACGCTCCGGTTCAGAGCAGGTCGGTGCGCGCGCGTTCGCGCAGTGCGGCGACGACGCGCCGCACGTCGCCGCTGCGATCCAGCCGCGCGACGAGGAGCGCGTCGCCGGTGTCGATCACGGCGAGCCCTGCGACGCCGAGCAGCGCGATCGTACGGCCCGACGGCCACACGAGGTTGCCGTCCGCGTCGACCAGGATGGCGGCGTCGCCGCCGACGACGCGCGTGGTCTGCGCGTCCACCCCGAGTTCGAGCGCGAGCGACGCCCAGCTCCCGACGTCGTTCCAGTGGAAGCGCACGGGCAGCGTCCAGACGCGGTCGCTCCGCTCGAGCACGGCGACGTCGATCGGCAGCGACGGCGCGCGTGCGTACGCGCGCTCGACCGTGGCCTTCGCGTGGCTGCGGCGCAGCGGCGCGAGCGCGCGTGCGAGCGCGGGCGCGTGTCGCTCGATCTCGTCGAGCACGACCGCGGCGCGCCACACGAAGATCCCCGCATTCCAGAGATGACCGCCCGCGCGCAGCATGCGCTGCGCCTGCTTCGCGTCCGGCTTCTCGCGAAACCGCTTCACGCGATGCACGCCGGGATGCGCCCGGCCGACGGCGGAGCCGACCTGGATGTAGCCGTAGCCCGTCTCGGGCCGCGTCGGCTGGACACCGAGCGTGACGAGCGCACCGTCGGCGGCGGCCGCCGCGGCACGCCGCAGCGCCTTCGCGAACGCCGCGGCGTCCGGAACCACGTGGTCCGCCGCGAGCACCGCGAGCACGGCGCCGGGCTCGTGCTTCTCGATGTGCGCGGCCGCCCAGCCCACGGCCATCGCGGTGTTGCGACCGCGCGGCTCGACGAGGATGCGCGACGCGGACAGACCCGACGCCCGGCGCATCGCCTTCGCGTTCTCGCGCGTGCACACGAGCCACACGCGATCCGGGCCCGCGAAGCGCCGCGCGTGAGCGAGCGCGGCGTCGAGCAGGGTCGAGCGTCCCGCGACGCGCATCAGCGGCTTCGGATGCGCGCGGCGCGAACGCGGCCAGAAACGTTCGCCCGCTCCACCGGCCACCACGACCGCGTGGCGCGGCGGCGCGGCGTCCTTGCGCTTCACGCGCGGGCTCCGCAAGCTCCGCCGCCCTGCCCGAACGGACCGCGGAGGACGCGCGCGCGATGCGGATCCTGCTCGTGATCGACAGCCTCGCCTGGGGCGGATCGCAGCGTCAGATGGCGAACCTCGCCGTCGGACTGCACGCGCGCGGGCACGAAGTCCATCTGTTCCAATACTTCCCCCACCTCGATCATTACCGCGCGCCCGTGGCCCGAGCGGGCGTGACGTTGCTGGACTTCGAGAAGCGTCGCAAGTTCGATCCGGGCGTCGTGACGGCGCTCATCGGTCACATGCGGCGCACGCATTACGACGTCGCGGTCGCCTTTCTCGCGGGACCCTCCGCATTCACCGTGCTCGCGTCGCAGCTCGCGGGCGGGCCGCCCGTGATCGTGTCGGAACGCGGCTCGTTCCGGCCGGGACGGCTTCCGCTCTACGCGCGCGTGCAGCGCGTGACGCACCGGCGTGCGGCGCACGTCACCACGAACTCCTTCCACCACGCCACGCGCGTGCTGCACGAGTTCCCGTGGCTGGCCGGCCGCGTCTCGACGATCTGGAACGGCATCGACGTCGAAGCGTTCCGTCCGGCGCCGGACGCCCGGCGATCGGATGCGGGGTTGCGCGTGCTCGGTGTCGGCACCGTCGTTCCGATCAAGGACATCGAGACGCTCGCGCGCGCCGTCGCGACGGTGGCACGGCGCGGCGCGCCGCGCGTCGAGGTCGCGTGGGCCGGCAAGGTGCTCGACATCGAGGCATCGCAAGGCGTGGTCCGGCGCGTCGACGCGTGCCTCGCGGAGGCGAACGCGTCCGACCGCTGGCGCTGGCTCGGACTGCAATCGGAGATGCCTGCGCTCTACGCGGCCTGCGACGTCGTGGTGCATCCGTCCGCGCGCGAAGGGCTGCCCAACGCACTCTGCGAGGCGTTGGCCTGCGGCGTGCCGTCGATCGCAGCCGATGCCGCCGATCACGCGCGTCTCGTCGGCGACGGCGAGCGCGGTCTGCTCTTCGCGACGGGCGACGCCGAGGCGCTCGCCGACGCGCTCGTCCGCATGGAGGCGCTCGGGCCGGCGGGTCGCGCGGCGATGGGCGAACGCGCGCGACGCTTCGCGGTCGAGGCACTGTCGCTCGAAGCGAGCGTGGCGGCATGGGAGCCATTGCTCGGGCGCATTGCACGGGCCGGGCGGTAGACTGCCGCGCCTTGGCCACCGAGATCGTCCGCCTCGATGCCTCCCGGATGCCCGCGCTGCGGCGTTTCGCCGAGCGCGTGTGGACGCGGCCGCGCAGCGACGCCTACTACCGCTGGCGCTACGAGACTTTGCCGCTGCACCACGCGTGGCTCGCGATGCGCGACGGCGAGGTGCTCGCGATGGAGTGCGCGATCGCGCGGCCGTACCGCTTCGGCGACGAACGCGTGGACGTGCTCGAGGTCTTCGACTGGTACTGCCTGCCCGAGCTGCGCAACGCGGGCCTCGGTGTGCGCGTCATGCAGGCGCTGATGAAGGAGGGGCCGTGCCTGCTCGTGGGCGGCTCCGAGGACACGCGCGGCCTGCTGCCCCGTCTCAAGTGGCACCTGCTCGACACCGCACACCGCTACGTGTTGCCGCTCGGCGCAGATCGTCTCGGCGCCGCGATCGCGAAGCGGACCCGCCTGCCGGTTGCCGCGGGCCGGCTGGCCGCGCGCGCCGCACTCGCCGATCCACGTCGCCGGCCGCGCCCGCGCGCGGTGCCGCGCGGCGGACGCGCGATCGCGGTCGCGGCCGTCGGCGACGAAGTCCAGGCGCTCTACGCCAGCGCGACCGCTTACGGCGGGCTGCCCTTGTGGCCCGCGTCGCTGCTGGCCTGGCTGCAGGGCGGGCATCCCGCGCTCGGACACTTCCTTCCGCTCGTCTTCGCGATCGACGGCGTCCTGCGCGGCTTCGCGATGGCGCGCGTCGCGCCGGGCGCCGACGGCTGCGACGCGGAGATCGTCGAGTGCTTCGCGCCGGTGCCGGACGCGGCACTCTACACGTGGATGGTGTCGGAGCTCGCGACCCGCATCGCCGGCTTCCGCCCGGGCCTGCTCGGCGCCTGCACGCCCTGCCCGCTCCTCGCCGAGGCGCTGCGCCGCAACGGCTTCCTCCAATCGGGCGAGAATCCCGTGCAACTCTGGTGGCCGGGCGGACGGCCCGTGCCGACCGGCCCCTTCCTGATCGGCTCGAACTCCGGCGACGCGCCGCTGGTGCCGTTCGCCGAGCAGTGGTGGTGACCGCTCAGCCCGGACGCCCCACCGAGTCGTAGCGGAACCCCGCGCGACGCAGCGCGGCGGGATCGTAGACGTTGCGCAGGTCCACGAGCACGGGGCTGCGCAACAGCGACTTCACGCGTTCGAGATCGAGCATGCGGAACTGATTCCACTCGGTCACCAGCACCAGCGCGTCGGCGTTCTCGCAGGCCTCGTACTCGTTCTTGCAGTACGTGATCGACGGCAGCTCGCGCGCCGCGTTCGGCATCGCGACCGGATCGAAGGCGCGCACCGAAGCGCCACGCGCCAGCAGCGCGCGGATGATGTCGAGCGAGGGCGCGTCGCGCATGTCGTCGGTCTCGGGCTTGAACGAGAGACCCAGCACGGCGACGGTCTTGCCCTGCGCAGATCCGTCGAGGATGCGATCGATCTTCTCGATCATGCGTTCGCGCTGCCGCGAGCGCGTGTCCTTCGGGAAGCACGAGCCGCCGAAGCCCGGACCGGCGTGCAGGAACTTCGCTCCGATGCGCTTGTCGAGGCCGATGCCGCGCGCGACGGAGTGCACGTCGCCACCGACGCGCTCGCACAGGTTCGCCATCTCGTTGATGAACGAGATCTTCATCGCCAGGAACGAATTGGCGGCGTACTTGGTCAGCTCCGCGCTCGGCACGTTGGTGATGACGAAGGGCGTCTCGATCAGGTAGAGCGGCCGGTACAGATCCTTCAGGATGGCGATCGCCGAGTCGTCGTCGGCGCCGATCACGACCCGGTCCGGGCGCATGAAGTCGCCGATCGCGGCGCCTTCGCGCAGGAACTCGGGATTCGACGCGACGCTGAATCGATGGCTCTTGCCGGCCGCCGCCTGCTCCTCCTCGATCCACTCGCGCACGCGGTACGAAGTGCCGACCGGCACCGTGCTCTTGGTGACGATCACCTTGTAGTCGTCGATCGCGCGTCCGATCTCGCGCGCGACGGCTTCGACGGCGGCGAGATCGGTGGTGCCGTCGGCGCGCGTCGGGGTCTGCACCGCGATGAAGACGACCAGGGCCTGGCGCACGGCCGCGGCGGTGTCGGTCGTGAAGGACAGGCGCCGCTCGCGCAGGTTGCGCTCGACGATCGCCTCGAGGCCCGGCTCGTAGATCGGGATCTCGCCGCGCTCGAGCGCCGCGACCTTGTCGGCGTCCTTGTCGGCGCAGAGCACCTGCACGCCGAACTCGGCGAAGCAGGCGCCCGTGACGAGGCCGACGTAGCCGGAGCCGATGATGCAGACGTTCACGACGCCCTCCCCTGCTCGAGACTCTCCAGGGTCCGGCGCAGGCCGTCCTCGAGCGAGACGCGGGGCTCGAAGCCCAGCAGCGTCCGGGCGCGCGAGAGGTCCGCGAGACTGTGCTTGACGTCGCCGGCGCGCGGCGGGCCGTGCGTCGCCGGCACCGTCGATCCGGTGATCCTCTGCAGCGTCGCGTAGAGCTCGTTCAGGCTGATGCGGCGGCCCCCGGCCACGTTGATGACGTGACCCGGCGCGTCCTTCGCCTCGGCCGCGAGCAGGTTCGCGCGGACCGTGTCCGCGACGAAGGTGAAGTCGCGGCTCTGTTCGCCGTCGCCGTGGATCTGCGCGGGCTCGCGGCGCAGGCACGCGGTCGCGAAGCGCGGGACCACCGCGGCGTACTCGCTCTTCGGATCCTGGCGCGGGCCGAACACGTTGAAGTAGCGGAGCGCGACGGTCTCGAGCCCGTAGAGCTCGTGGTAGAGCCGGCAGTACACCTCGCCCGCGTACTTCTGGAGCGCGTAGGGGGAGCGCGGATTCGGCGGCATGCTCTCGACCTTCGGCAGCACTTCGGTGTCGCCGTAGGCCGAGGACGAGGCGGCGTAGACGACCCGCCGCACGCCCGCCTGGCGCGCCGCCTCGAGCACGCCGAGCGTGCCGACGACGTTGGCGCGATTCGTGCGCACCGGTTCGGCGACGCTGCGCGGCACCGACGGCACCGCGCCCTGGTGGAACACGACTTCGACGTCGCGGACCGAACGCGCCACGACGTCGGGCTCGGCGAAGTCGCCGCGCACGACCTCGATGCGATCCTGCAGATGGCGGAGGTTCTCCTCGCGGCCACTCGAGAAGTCGTCGAGGACGCGCACGGCCCAGCCCGCCGCGAGCAGTGCGTCCGCGAGATGCGAGCCGATGAAGCCCGCGCCTCCCGTCACGAGCGCGAGACGCGCCTTCGTCACGCGCTTCCTCCTGTCTCGCGCAGCCATGCCGCGAAACGTGCGATGCCCTCTTCCAGTCCGATGCGAGGCTCGAAGCCGAGCTTCGCGCGCGCCGCCGCCGTGTCCGACCAGGTCCGCGACACGTCGCCGGTCTGGCGCGGCAGCCATTCGATGACGGCCTTGCGGCCGAGCGCCCGTTCGAGCGCCGCGATCACGTCGAGCACCGAGACCGTGCGACCGGCGCCGAAGTTCAGGATCGAGAAACCGCGATCGCGATCGAGCGCGCGCACCAGCCCCTCGACGAGATCGTCGACGTAGGTGAAGTCGCGCAGGCTCGTGCCATCGCCGAAGACGGGGATCGGGTCGCCGCGCAGGATGCGCTCGGCGAACTTGCGAATCGCGAGATCGGGCCGCTGGCGCGGTCCGTATGCGGTGAAGATGCGTGCGCAGGTGACGTCGATGCCGTGCGCGTGGTGGAAGGAGTGGAGCAGCAGCTCGCCGGCGCGCTTGGTCGCCGCGTAGGGCGAGATCGGATGCTCGACCGGATCGGACTCGCGGAACGGTCCGCCCTCGCGCTCGCCGTACACGGAAGACGACGACGCGAACACCAGCTTCGGCACCGCCGCGCGCACGGCTGCTTCCGCAACGACCGCCGTGCCGTGCACGTTGACGTCGGCATAGACCGCGGGCCGCTCGAGGCTCGGGCGCACGCCGGCGAGCGCGGCGAGGTGCACGATGGCGTCGACGCCGCCCGCGAGCGCGTCGGCGACGGCCGCCGGATCGCGGATGTCGCCGGTGACGAGACGGAAGCCGGGCGCGCGCGAGATCTCGCGCAGGTTCGCGCGCTTGTGGGACGCGGGATAGAACGGATCGAAGTTGTCGAGGCCGACGACGCTGCGGCCCTCGGCGAGCAGGCGCAGCGCGAGCGTCGAGCCGATGAAGCCCGCCGCCCCCGTCACGACCACCCGCTCGGGACGGCTCATCGCGTGCCGGGTCCCCCGACGCGCCGGCCCGAGGCGCGCTGCTGCGCTTCGAGATCGGCTTCGACCATGATGCGCGCGAGTTCGAGAGCGTCGGTCTGCGCCGTCCAGCCGAGCTGCTCGCGCGCCTTGGTCGGATCGGCGAGCAGCGTGTCCACCTCGGCCGGGCGCAGCAGCGCCGGATCGGTGCGCACGAAGTCCTTCGGATCGAGCCCGACCACCGCGAACGAGCGGTCCACGAACTCCTGCACCGAATGCTGCTGGCCGGTGCCGATCACGAAATCCGACGCCTCGGGCTGCTGCAGCATGCGCCACATCGCGTCGACGTATTCGAGCGCGTAGCCCCAGTCGCGACGCGCGTCCGTGTTGCCGAGGCGCAGCTCGTCCTGGAGGCCGAGCTTGATGCGCGCCACCGCCTCCGTGATCTTGCGCGTCACGAACTCGCGGCCACGCCGCGGGCTCTCGTGATTGAAGAGGATGCCCGACACCGCGTAGATCCCGAAGCTCTCGCGGTAGTTCACCGTGATCCAGTGGCCGAACATCTTGGCGACCGCGTAGGGCGAGCGCGGATAGAACGGAGTCGCCTCGTTCTGCGGCGTCTCGCGAACCTTGCCGTACATCTCCGAGCTCGACGCCTGGTAGAAGCGGATGCCCGGATCGACGAAGCGGATCGCCTCGAGCAGTCGCGTGACGCCGAGCGCCGTGAACTCGCCCGTCAGCGTCGGCTGCTGCCACGAAGTGGGCACGAAGGACTGCGCGGCCAGGTTGTACACCTCCGCCGGACGCGACGCGTTCAAGACGGTGATCAGCGAACTCGGGTCGAGCAGGTCGCCCTGGTGCAGCCGGACGCGGTCCTTCAGGTGCGCGATGCGCTCGAAGTTCTCGGTGCTCGAGCGGCGCACCATGCCGTGCACCTCGTAGCCCTTCTCGAGCAGCAGTTCGGCGAGGTACGAGCCGTCTTGTCCGGTGATGCCGGTGATGAGAGCGATGCGAGCCGTCATGAGTGCTTCTCCTCGGAATCGGAGCGGGGGTGTTCATGGATCTCGAAGAAGCCGAGGTTCCGCAAGAGGCGCAGCGTCAGCACCAGCACCAGGGCCAGGAAGATCAGCGCGGCCGTCCCCTCGAGATTGGTGAAGGAAACCGCGATCACGCAGAAGCAGGCGGTCAGGAACCAGATCGAGAGCACGGCGGAACGATGCGAGCCCTCCGAGTCGAGCAACCGGTGGTGCATGTGCTGGCGGTCGGGCGCCATGATCGGCCCGCCGCGGCGGAGGCGCCGGTAGATCGAGAGCGCAGTGTCCATCAACGGCACGGCCAGCGCGAGCAGCGGCACGACGAAGGTCAGGACCGAGACCTTGCGGTAGCCCTCGAGCGAGAGCAGCGAGAGATTGAAGCCGATGAACAGCGCGCCCGTGTCGCCGAGGAAGATCCGCGCCGGCGGAAAGTTGTAGGGCAGGAAGCCGAGCAGGGCGCCGAGGAAGGCCATGCCGATGAAGACGCCCGCGAACTGGTCGGCCTGCCACGCGATGTAGGTCAAGGTGATCCCGATGATCGCGCCGATGCCGGCGCAGAGGCCGTCGAGGCCGTCCATCAGGTTCATCGCGTTGGTGATGCCGACGATCCACAGGGTCGTCACGATCCACACCACCGGCTCCGGGAAATACCAGACGTTGAGCGAGATGGGATCCGTGAGGTGATCGATGCGGAAGCCGTAGAGGATCGCAGCGGCGGCGGCCATGATCTGGAACGGCAGCTTGGTGCGCGCCGAGAGCGCGCGCGAGTCGTCGACGACGCCGAGCGCCAGCAGGATCAGCGAACCGATCAGCTGCCCCTCGAGGTGTCCGCGAAACTCGTTCTCGTTGCCGGCGAGGATCAGCGCCACGGCGAGTCCGACGAAGAAGCCGAGCGCCACCGCGATCCCGCCCAGCAGCGGAATGTCGAGGCGCCGGTTCACCTTGCGTTCGTCGGGCCGGTCCACGGCGCCGAGCGCGTGCGCGATGCGGGCGGCCACCGGCGTGGTGGCGGCCGCGACGATCAGCGCGAGCGCGAACGGAGCGATGAACTCCAGCGGATTCACTCGATGGCCTCTGCGGAGTCCTGCACCGCTCGATTAGTAGCCGTAGCGCTCCGGCTCCGCCGCCACGTCGTTCAGCACGACACCCAGCACGCGCCGGCGGTCGAGGACGTCGAGCGCGCTCGCCACGTCCTCGCGAGGCGTCGCGTTGGCTCGCACGACGAACACGATCCCGTCCATGAGCTCGCTCATGATCTTGGCATCGGGGATCGCGAGGGTCGGCGGCGTGTCGAAGATCACCTGATCGTAGCTGCGCGCCAGCTCCTCGATCAGCGACCGCATGCGATCGGACGAGAGCAGCTCGGACGGATTCGAGGGCGTCGCGCGCACCGCCAGCACGGAGAGATCCGTGCCCTCGACCCGCACTACGGCCTGCTCCAGCGTGGCATCGCCGGTCAGGATCTCCGCGAGACCGGACTCCGGGCGCAGTCCCAGGACGGCGTGCACCTTCGGCCGGCGCATGTCGCAATCGACCAGCAGCACGCGACGCCCGAGACTCATCGAAGAGACGATCGCGAGGTTCACCGCGGTGGTCGTCTTGCCCTCGCCCGGCATCGAACTCGTGACGCCGATCGTGCGCACCGGCCGTTCGGTCGCGAGCGCGTCGAGGCGCGCGCGCAGCGTGCGGTACTGCTCGGCGACGAAGGACTCCGGCTGCAGCAGCGTGATGCGACGCTTGTTGAGGGTGTTGGCGTCCTCGACCTGCGCCGGATGGAACTGCTCCTGGATCCGGTTCCAGATCCGCGCCAGGCGGCCGCGTTCGGCGCGCGCGCGCCGCGCCGGCGACACGACGGGCTGCGACGACACGCCGGGTCCGACTGCCGCTCCGCGGCGGCCCCGCTCGGCTTCGGCGCGCTGCAGCGCCTCGTAGACCTTTCCCATCTCGATCTCCTCTCGTGCCGTCTCAGCCGAACATGCTGCGCAAGCGTCGGCGCCAGGTTCCCTTGCGTCGCGCCGACCCCGGCGTGCCGCCCTGCGCGTCGGCCGCGACCAGTCCGAGATCGCGCGCCACCTCGTCCACTTCGTCCACGTCGATCTGCGACTCGCCTCGCGAGTAGGCCAGCAAGAGGGAGCCGTCGCAGATCACGTTGAGCAGGCGCGGAATGCCACCCGTCACGCCATGCAGCCGGCGCAGCGCGCCGCGCTTGAAGAGTCCCTTGCCGGTGTAGCCCGCCAGACGCAGCCGCTCCTGCACGTAGTGCTCGGTCTCGTCCTGCTCGAAGGGCCGCAGCCGGAAGCGCAGCACGATGCGCTGGCGCAGCTGACGCAGCTCCTGCCGCGCGAGCTTCTCCTCGAGTTCGGGCTGCCCCACCAGCATGATCTGGATCAGCTTCGACGAAGGCGTCTCGAGGTTCGAGAGCAGCCGGATCTCCTCGAGCATGTCGGACGAGAGATTCTGGGCCTCGTCCACGATGAGCAGCGTCGGGTGATCGCGCTCGAGGCGTTCGATCAAGAACTTGTTCAGCGCGATCAGGTACTCCGCCTTCGTCGCGCACTTCGTCTCGATGCCGAACTCGTCGAAGAGCAGCCGGAAGAAGTCGAGCGCCTCGAGGCGCGGGTTGAACACGAACGCGGCCTGCGTGTTCGGATCGAGCTGCGAGAGCAGCGCGTGCAGCAGCGTGGTCTTCCCCGTGCCGACCTCGCCGGTCAGCATCACGAAGCCCTTCCGCGCGCGGACGCCGTAGACCAGCGTCGCGAGCCCTTCCTGATGCGCCTCGCCGAGATACAGGAACGCCGGGTCGGGCGTCATCTCGAACGGCGCGCGGATCAGGCCGAAGTGCTGCAGATACATCGCGTACGCCTCGCCTCAGCCGGCCTCGCCCGGCACCGCGACGCCTGCGGCCGGATCGGCCTCGGGCGCCGCAGCGGGGGGCGTCGCCGCCGGCGCGGGAGCCGTCGCGGCGGGCTCCTCCTCGCCGCCGCCCGGCAGCCAGTGCGGCTTGTTGACGACCACGTATCCGACGAGCGAAGTCGCCATCACGGCGCCGGCCACGAGCACGGCTGCGACCGCGTCGCGCAGGTTGCGCCGCCGCTGCTTCTGGCGATCCGCTTCCAGCAACACGCTC
>JALOQG010000138.1 GCA_025453505.1 Myxococcota bacterium
CACGATCGGCTCGGCTTCGGCTCGCTCGAAGTCGAGGCGCTGCACACGCCGGGGCACACGCCGGCGCACATGTCGTGGCGGATCGGCGACGCGGTGTTCGTCGGTGACACGCTCTTCATGCCCGACTACGGATCGGCGCGCTGCGACTTCCCGGGCGGATCCGCGGCCGTGCTCTACGACTCGATTCAGCGTCTCTACGCACTGCCCGACGACACGCGGCTGTTCATGTGCCACGACTACCAGCCCGGCGGCCGGCCGCTCGCCTTCGAGACGACGGTGCGCGAGCAGAAGCGCTCCAACATCCAGATCGACGCGACCACGACGCGCGAGGCGTACGTCACGCTGCGCGAAGGCCGGGACGCGAAGCTGGACACCCCGACGCTGCTGCTGCCGTCGATCCAGGTGAACATCCGCGCGGGCGAGCTGCCGGAGCCGGAGTCGAACGGCGTGTCCTACCTCAAGATCCCGATCGACGTGGTGGGCGAGCGACGATGACCGCGATCGCGACCCGCTGAGCCGATGCTGTCTTCCCTCGGATTGGCGCTCGCGATCACGATCGGCATCTCGCTCGGATTCTTCGGCGGCGGCGGCTCGATCCTCACCGTACCGCTGCTCGTGTACGTCTTCGGTCTCGATCCGAAACAGGCGATCGCGAGCTCGCTGCTCGTCGTCGGCGCGGCGAGCGCTTTCGCAGCGCTCCAGCACGCGCGCGCGGGCAACGTCGACGGCCGGGCGGGGCTCGCATTCGGGACGGCCGGCATGCTGGGCGCCTACGCCGGCGGGCGCGCGAGTGCGTGGGTCGACGGCGCCCTGCTGCTCGTCCTCTTCGCGTCGATGATGATCCTCACCGCGATGGCCATGTGGCGCGGGCGCCGCGCGCCGGCGGGCGCGGGCGCAGGCCGTCCCGCGCTCGCACGCCTCGCGGCACAGGGACTCGGCGTCGGACTCTTCACGGGACTGGTCGGGGCCGGTGGCGGCTTCTTGATCGTGCCCGCGCTCGTGCTCTGGGCAGGGCTCCCGATGCCGACCGCCGTCGGCACCTCGCTGCTGGTGATCGTGCTGAACTCGGCGGCGGGATTCGCGGGCTACGCGAAACACGTCGACGTCGACACGACGCTCGTCGCAGCGATCACGGCCACGGCGATCGGCGGTTCGTTCGTCGGCGCGCGTCTCGCGCGGCGCGTCGATCCCAATTCCCTCCGGCGCGCCTTCGCCGGATTCGTGCTCGCGATGGCGGCGGTGATCCTCGTCCGCGAGGCCGACACATGGCTCGGCGTCGCACGCGATGCCCTGCCCCGCTCGATTCCGGAGCTCGTCTTCGTGGTGCTGGTGCTCGGCGTGGGCATCGCCACCGGTCGCGCCGGGCGCGCCGGTGGCGCCGATCCGATCGCCGAGCGCGTCTTCTCGGACGGAGCGGGCATCTGAACCGCGGAGCTAGACGTAGATGCCGCCCTTGTACGCGCGATCCTGGCGGATCTTGATGTTGACCAGCGCCGGCTTGCCGGACGCGGCCGCGCGATCGAGCGCGGGGCGGATCTCCTCGGGCCGCTCGCAGTATTCGCCGTGGCCGCCGAGCGCCTCGACGACCTTGTCGTAGCGGGTGTACTCGAGCAGCGTCGCCTGCAGGCGATCCCAGCCGTAGACGGCGCCCTGCGGCCGCATCATCTGGCCCCACGCGCCGTCGTTGCCCATCACGCCGATGATCGGCAGCTTGAAACGCACGGCGGTGTCGTACTCCATGCCGTTGAGTCCGAACGAGCCGTCGCCGTACACGATCACCACGCGCTTGTCGGGATGCGCGAGCTGCGCGGCGAGCGCGAACGGCATGCCGACGCCGAGGGTGCCGAGCGGGCCCGGGTCCATCCACGCGCCCTCGCGCGGCACGGGCAGGATCTTCGCCGCGGTCGCGACGATGTCGCCGCCGTCGCCGATCACGATCGAGTCGCCGAGCGTGGCGAGCCAGTCGCGCGTCTCGCGGCACATGCGCTGCGGATCGACCGGAGTCTCGTCGCTGTTCAGCGCCGCCTCGACCTTCTTCTCCTCCTCGACCTCGATCTTGCGCAGCTCGTCGCGCCAGCCGGCGTAGTCGAGCTTGACGCCCGCCGTCTTCATCTCCTCGAGCAGCAGCTCGAAGGTGCAGGCGAGATTGCCGACGAGGCCGACGTGCGCGGGCCGGTTCTGCCCGATCAGCGTCGCGTCCATGTCGAGCTGGATGATCTTCGCGTCGGCCGGAATCGTCTTGCCGAACGCCAGCCGGAAGTCGAGCAGCGAACCGGCCAGGACGATGAGGTCGATCTCCTTCATCGCGTGGCGGCGCGAGCGATTCAGGAACTGCGGCGACGTCGGCGGGATCGTGCCGCGGCCCATCCCGTTCGTGTAGCCGGGCATGTGCGTGGCATCGAGGAACGCGTTCATCGCGCCGCTCGCGAGCGACCACTTGACCGAAGTGCCGGCCATCAGCATCGGGCGCTTGGCGCGCTGCAGCAGCTCGAGCGCTTCGCGCACGTCGGTGCGATCCGGCGCGAGGCGCGGCGGCGACGTGCGGATCGGCGGCAGCATCGCGTCGGTCCATTCGCACTGGCCCATGAACACGTCCATCGGGATCTCGAGGAACGCGGGGCCCGGGATGCCCGACACCGCATGGCGGATGCCGAGTTCCGCGTACTCGGCGATGCGATGCGTCTGGTAGCAGGCGTCCACCCACTTGGTGATCGGCCGCATCAGGTTGACGTGGTCCATCTCCTGCAGCGAACCGCGGCGCAGGTTGTTGAACGGCCCCTGGCCGCCGATCACGAGGATCGGCGAGTTGGCGCGCCACGCGTTCGCGACGCCGGTGACGCCGTCGGTGACGCCCGGACCCGCGGTGATCGCGGCTACGCCGATCTTGCCGGGATTGCAGCGCGCCCACGCGTCGGCGGCGTGCACGGCGGCCTGCTCGTGGCGGACGTCGACGATGCGGATGCCCTCGTCGATGCAGCCGTCGTAGAGCGGCATGATGTGGCCGCCCGAGAGAGTGAAGACGCACTCGACGCCGGCGTTCTTGAGTGCGCGAGCGAGGATCTTGCCGCCGTGTACGGGCATGGGGGTCTCCGTGAGCGTTGGGTGCGCGAACCTTAACCCGGCCTCATGGACCTCGCCGCTCGCCGTTCGGGTCTTGTGATCTCGCCGCTCGCCTGCGGCTCGCTACGCGGGAGGAGCGGTGTTCGCGGTTGGGTTGCTGGGCGAACGCGAGCCTTATGGGGTCTCGCCGCTCGCCGTTGGCTCGCTACGCGGGAAGAGCGGTGATCGGGCGTGTTGCTGGGATGGGCGAGCCGGAGGGCGGGCGGCGGGACGCGACGCCTGTGAGGCGAAGCGCGATGCACGCGCAAGTCTCGACGTTGCTAGAGCCGAACCGAAGGAGCGGCCCGCCGCCCGTCCTCCGGCGCTCTCGTCGCGCGCGAACCGACCGATCCGGCTAGTTGCGCGAGACCTTGAACTCGACGCGACGGTTCCAGCGCCAGGCGGATTCGTCGTGGCCCTGCACCGCGGGCGAGCCTTCGCCGAAGCTGACCGTGATCATGCGCGACGCAGGCACGCCGAGGTCCGTCAGGTACTGCTTCGCGGAGTTCGCGCGGCGCTCGCCGAGCGCGAGGTTGTACTCCTCGCTGCCACGCTCGTCGGTGTGACCTTCGAGCGTGATCGTCTTCCACTCGGAGCGGCCGAGCATCGCCGTCGAGTTGCCCTTGAGCGTGGTGCGCGCTTCGGAATTCAGCGTCGCGTCGTCGAACTCGAAGTAGATCGACGCGAGCTCGCGCACGCGCTGCGGCTCGGAGCCGAACTCGCCGCCCTCGCCATCCTCAGCGCTCTCGCTGCCGTCGCTGAACTCGCTGTCGCCGAGTCCGCCGGAGAGATCGTCCTCGGCGTCCGTCTTCTTCTTCGAGCAACCGGCCACGCAGAGCGCAGCGGCGACGCCGAGCGCGACCGCGAAGCGTGCCCACTGGGAAGAGCGAGCAGGACGAATCATCGAAAAACCCCCCGAAAACCCCACGGAACCGGCTCATTGTGGAGATTCGACGCGATCGGCGCAAGGCTGTGTCCGCCGTGTCCGCGACGTCACACGCTCCGCTCGAAGACGCACACCGCGCGATCGACCCGCCGCCGGTGCGACCGCCGCCCGCCGCGGGCGCCGCCCTGCGCAGCGCCGATGCCTGGCTGCGCGCGATCGCCGGCGCGGCGGCATTCGCACTCGTCGCAGGTGGCACGCCGCCGACCGCGGTGGCACTGGCGCTCGTGGGCGTCGCGTCGTGGCTCGGTTGCGCACCGCGCGGCGCATCGATCGCCGCGCTGCTCGTCGTCGGCCTCGCCGCGTCGGCGCGCTGGGACGGAGCGGCCGCCTTCCTCGCGATCGCGGCCTGCGCGCTTCGCGTGCGAATCCACTTCGGTCCGGCGGGTGCGTGGCTGCGCGAGGTGCGCGGACTCGAGCAGAGGCGCTTCGCCGCACTCGTCGCGACCGGTCTCGCGCGGGCGCGCGGCGGAGCGGATGCACTGCGCATCGCGGGCGATCACTACGAACGCGAGGGCGCGGCGCGCAGCGCGCTCGCGGCGATCGGTGCCGTTCCGTCCCGCTGGCTCGCTCCCGTGCTCGGCGCGAGTACGTGGCTCGGGACGCACGTGCAGCGCTGGCCGCGCCTGCGCGACGTGCTCGAGCGGCGCGCGGCCCAGTCTCTTTAGCCGCGGTTCAGTAGCCGAGTTCGGCGAGCGAGCCGGCGGCGAGCGCGTCGAGATCGGCGTAGCTGCGCGTCGGCACGCCTTCGGCGGCCAGTTCGAGCAGCGACCGCGAGCAGCGCGCGCGGCCGAGCCGGTCGGCGATCGCGCGCGCGGCGGTCTGCGCCGATTCGCCGGGATCGGCGTCGAAGCGGCACACGAGGCAGTCGGTTTCCTTGCGTTCGACGACGAGGTCGAAGACGACGGTCGATACGCCTTCGGGTTCGCCGACGTGCGCGGCGAGCGCGTGCAGCACGCGATCCCAGCCGAGCACGCGCGGCTCGACGCCTTCGCGGAATCGCACGCCGTCCGCGCCGATCTCCGCCCAGGCCAGGACCTCGACGCGATACCGCTCGCCGGAATCGAAGCAAGTGCCGTCGGACCCGCCGTCGGGCCAGTCGAATTCGCCCATCACGCTCCCTGGGTGACCACGACCCACCGTCCGGTTTGGAATCGGCCGGCTCGCGCGAGCCCTTGAACGCGAGCCCTTGAAGGCGCGGCCCTCGAACGATCCGGACGGGCTAGGGTCGGAGACGATGTCGCTGCCCAGCCGACGCGGCCTGACCGCCGATCCTTGGCGCAGCGAGCGCTCTTGCGTGCTCGCCCGGCGGGGCATGGTCGCGACCGCGGTCCCGGTCGCGTCGTCGGCCGGCGTCTCGATGCTGGCGCGCGGCGGCAATGCGATCGACGCGGCGATCGCCGCGGCCGCGGTGCTTTGCGTCGTCGAGCCGATGATGACGGGCGTCGGCGGCGACGCGTTCGTCCTGCTCTGGTCGGCGCGCGAAGGCCGCGTCGTCGGACTGAACGGCAGCGGTCGCGCGCCGGCCGCCGCGACGGCGGACGCGTATCGCGCGCGCGGCCTCGCTGCGATCCAGCCGGCCGGCATCCTCTCGGCGACGGTGCCCGGCGCGGTCCACGCGTGGGAGACACTCTCGCAGCGCTTCGGCGCGCTGCCGCTCGGCGACGTCCTCGCGCCCGCGATCCGCTGCGCCGAGCTGGGCTTCCCCGTCACCGAGCTCGTCGCGCACTACTGGGATCTCTCGAGCCGGCTCGGCTTCCTGCGCAACGACGCCGCCCGCGCGAGCTGGCTCGCGAACGGCGCGCCGCCGCGCGCAGGCACGTGGTTCCGCGCGCCGGGCCTCGCGCGCATCCTGCGCGACGTCGCGGACGGCGGCGCCGAAGCCTTCTATCGCGGCGACGCAGCGCGCGCGATCGTCGCGACCTCGCACGCCGAAGACGGCTGCTTCGAGCTGGACGACCTCGCGCGGCACGCATCGACGTGGGTGGAACCGATCGCGACGACGTACCGCGGTGTCGAAGTCGTCGAGCTGCCGCCGAACGGACAAGGCCTCGCCGCGCTCGAAGCGCTGAACATCCTCGCGTGTCTCGATCCAGCCGCAGCGACGAGCGCACGCGACTGGCACCAGCGCATCGAAGCGATCAAGCTCGCCTTCGCCGACCGCAGCGCCTACATCGCCGACCCCGAGCACGCCGACGTCCCCGTCCGCGCGCTGCTCGAGAAGGCCTACGCGAAGCGCCGCGCGTCACGCGTCGGCGAGCGCGCGCTCGAAGGCGTCGCCGCCGGCCTCGAGAGCGACACCACGTATCTCTGCGCCGCCGACGAAGAGGGCAACCTCGTGTCGTTCATCCAGAGCCTCTTCACCTCCTTCGGCTCGGGCATCGGCTGCGGCGACACCGGCATCCTGCTCCAGAGCCGCGGCGCCGGCTTCGTCCTCGACGACGCGCACCCGAACTGCCTCGCGCCCGGCAAGCGTCCGTTCCACACCATCATCCCCGGCCTGCTGCTGCGCGGCGGCGAGCCGAGCACCGCCTTCGGCCTGATGGGCGGCGACGTCCAGCCGCAGAGCCATCTCAACTTCGTCGCCAACCTCGTGGATCACGGTCTCAACGTGCAGGAGTCGCTCGACCGCCCGCGCTTCCGCTTCCAGGGCGGCCGCGCCGTCGCGATCGAAGCGCCCGGCCTCGCCGTCGACGAAGGCGGCACCCTCGCCGACGCACTCGCGCGTCGCGGCCACGAAGTGATCGCACCCGGCACGGCCCTCGTCGACGTCTTCGGCGGAGGCCAAGCGATCGAACGCCGCGACGACGGCACGCTCGTCGGCGCGAGCGACAAGAGAAAAGACGGCTGCGCGATGGGGTGGTGGGGGTGAACGAGGCATCGGGCCGCCCGGCGACAGCGAGAGGAGTCACGAAGCATGCGAGGCGTCGAGCGCATCGTTCTCGTGTTGTTGATTGCCGGTGCGTCGCCCGATTCCGCGCGCGCGTGGGAGCAGAGCCGCTGCGCGGACGTCGAAGCGCCTGCGGCACCGGGAAAGCCTCACATCTTCATCCCGCCGGGCGTCACCGTGCGAACGGGTACTCTCGAGGCCGCGGATCTCGCGCGGGGGCAG
>JALOQG010000139.1 GCA_025453505.1 Myxococcota bacterium
CCGGGGATGAGCGCGACAGCGCGAACCTGGAGCAGCCCGGCCCGGCGAAGCCGGGAGACGCCCAGGTGCGGTAGCGCTCTGCGTACCGTGTAAATCGGAGCCCTCGGCACACGTGCATGCAGCACCGACACGTGCGCTTTCTGGTGCTCGGTTGCCTCGCGCTCGGGCAAGCCGATGGCGTTCTCGGCGCCGATCGCCTGTGCGTCGCCGAAGCAGCGCGAGCGCGGCGTCGATCCGCTCGAGGAGCGCTGCACGCTGCTCGAGGAGGCGCGCGATGCTCACGCTGGAATGAGGAGCGCGTACTCGTGCGCGCACCCGTCGGTGTCGACGGGCAGGGTCGTCATGGGAGACGCCTACGCAAAAGGGAGAGAGGAGCGCCGGCGCGCGATGCCGCCGGCGCGGTAGAACGGTCGGGTCAGAGCAGTCCGCGCTCGGCGAAGGACATGGCGCCTGTCCCGGCGACGACGAGGTGATCGAGCACGCGGATGTCGACGAGCGCCAGCGCTTTCTTGATCGCTTCCGTGAGGCGCGTGTCGGCGAGGCTCGGCTCAAGAGACCCTGACGGGTGGTTGTGCGCCAGTACGACGGCGGCGCTGTTACGGGCCAGGGCCCGCTTCACGATCTCGCGCGGATACACCGAAGTCTGCGTGAGCGTCCCCCGGAAGAGCTCCTCGCTCGCAATCAGGCGGTGCTGCGCATCGAGGAAGAGCACGAGGAAGCTCTCGTAGCTTTGGCCGGCGAACGTGAGCGTCAGCGCTTGACGCACAGCGTCGGGCGAGGTGAGCGCGGGTCGCGTGCGCAGCTCCTCGTGCAGGGTCTCGATCGCGATCGCAATGCCGGCGCGCAGAGTGCGGTAGCGCGGCGAATCGCTCTCGCGGGCGTGCGTGACAAGCGCGTGGAGCGAGCGATCGTGCTCGTCGTAGAGCTTGAGCGCATCGGGGCCGAGTAGGGTGCGCAGCTGCTCGAGGATCTGTGTCTCGCGAGAAGAAAGCGGTTGCATGACGTCCTTCCGGGGAATCGCTGTGCGAAAAAGAACGACGGCGGAGCGATGCCGTCCCGCCGTCTTGCATGGGGTCTGCGTCAGTCGATCGCCGCGAAGATGTCCCTCGCCCGCGGGTGCTCGCCGGCGAAGGCGCGCAACTGGTGGAAGCGCGTTGCGAAGATGTCCTTCGTCGGGAACTCGAAGGAGAGGTCGCTGAGCGCGTAGAGCGTCGCGATGATCCCGGCGGTGTCGGCATCGACCGTCGCCGAGAACTGGTTCGGCGCCTCGATGCGGAGCTCCCCGTGCGACGGCGCCATGACGCAGCCGCCGTTCGAGAGGTCGTAGAAGACCCAGTAGCCACCGCGGTAGTCGGGGCTCAGGTGCTGCAGATGGTCGAAGACCGCGCTCTCGACCTTGACGCACCACATGTGGAAGTGGCGCGGGAGGAAGTTCAGCCGCTCTTCCTCGGGGATACGCTGCGCGGTGATGGCGGGGCGGAGGGTGGAGAGCTCGGTCATGATCGCGATCCTTTCGATGGCACAGGCGGAATTGCCTGTGGTCCTGAAAGGCGTCACGCCGCAGCGCAAGCCGTCAGGACTCGCGCGAGCGACTCGCCGAGCACGGGCCGCAAGGCCCGCGCGCAGGGTCTTGACGGCGAGCACGGCGTGGCAGGCTGTGGGACCTGAAGGCAAGCACGTCCCGGGATGAAGAGGCCCGGGAAGGACGAGCCGCCGAAGAGCGCGGGCGGCGCCCGTTGACGAAAAACGCGACGACCGCCCGCCGTGAGGAAGACTCAGGACTCAGGTTTCCGCGAGGGTGGACGGCGGCGGCGCGAAGAGCGCATCGAGCGCAAGCGGCGGCACGCGTGGCGGGGGCGCATAGACGTGTGCCCGTTCGCGCTGCCCGTCGCTGCGTCGTACAAGCTGCACGGGTCCCGTGCGCGTGTCGTAGTCGGCGACGAGAATCTCGATCGGGAGCAACGATCGCCGGCCAGCCTCGTGAATCACACCGCCCTGGAGCGCAAGTGCGAGCCGGATCGGTGCGAGCCACAGCGCTGGCAGATCCGCCACCGCCTCGCGAAGCGCCCGGACGTTCGCCTGTGGCTCGATCCCGGGGCGCTCGGCGCACGCGGCGCGGTGACGCAAACGATGAAGTGCTATCCAGGGGACGAGCGCGTGCGTGTGCGGCGTGATCAGCGTGTCGGCGACGGCCATCCGCACCGAGTCCTCCGCGGCTTCGCGCACCGTTTGACCCCACGCGTGGAAGTGCTGGGCGAGATGCCGGACCGGCGGTTCGAGGCATGGATCGCTCGGGTGCACCATCTCGAGCCCTTGGGCGATGAGCGCAAGGAGCGCGGCGGCCGTCGCGGGCGTGCACGGCTCGATTCCGGCAACCTCGAAGAAGCGCGTGGCGAGATCCAGTGCGTCGCCGCGGTCGATGCGCGGCGTGTGAAGATGCGGTTCGTTCATGAGAAGACCCTTCGGAAGCGCAGGCGGGATTGCCTGCCGTCCGGAAAGGCGTCACGCCGCAGCGCAAGCTGTCAGGACTCGCGCGAGCGACTCGCCGAGCACGGGCCAAAGGCCCGCGCGCAGGGTCTTGACGGCGAGCACGGCGTGGCACGCTGGGCGGACCCGAGGCAAGCCCCTTCCCGGGAAGCCCAGGGCGAAATCGAGAACGCGGGACGGGAAGGCACCACGTGGGGTTCTTCTGCTTCGACCCCACGCTCCGACGACGTCAGCGCCGTGCGCGTGCGTGACGAGATCGGGGCAGGGCCACTTCAGGCGCGCCCATGTCAGTGCCGGAAAGCGAGCGACTCAGCCGCGAGCCCCAAGCGAATGGGCTGCGAGGGATTCCCGAGAACGCTGGCGGAGCGATAGAGTGAAATCCATGGCGGCACCGCTGCGGGCCACGAGCGCGAGTCGCCCGACACGCCTTTAGCCCCTGCCCCTTTCCACAACAAGGACTCACCTATGAAGCGTGCGCTGGTGGTGATCGTGATCGGCCTTTTCAGTAGCCAGGCGTCGGCCGCCATGAGTTGCACCGTGAGCGCGGGCGAGAAGAAGCTCGCCGGCGCCGCGAAGACGAGTTACCTGAAGAAGTGCGAGGCCGACGCGAAGAGCGCGTGTGAGGCGAGCGCGGCAGACAGGAAACTTGCCGGTGCGGCGAAATCGAGCTACCTCAAGAAGTGCGTTGCCGACGCCACCGGGGGCTAGCGTAGCGGCTCTAGCGCTTCTTCTTCTGCGCCTGCGACTGCTGCCACTCGCGCATCGCCGCCATCGCCTCGCGCTCGAAGCGGCGGATCATCACCGTGGGCGCGGCGATCGTGCGCCGGGTCCAGCCGCGCGGCAGCCACTCGGCTTCGCAGGCAAGGCGGACCGCTCTAACGTTGCGGTAGATGGTGATGGGGTGAAGGCCGTACTCGTTCGCGAGCGCCGTGTTTCTCTCGCCGTGCAGGAGCACGCGGCGCGCCATCTCGATGGTTTGCGCGTCGAACCGACGCGTCTTCGCGACGCGTTCGAGCGTCGCCTCGTCGACCTTAAGGGACGGCTGCCGCTGACGTCTTGCCATGGGACCCCGTTGTTGTAGTTGGAACCGGGTCGCCAAGTACCACAGAAGGCCGCGCGCGGGCAACCGCCCGGCTAAGCGCCACGGCGGGCGCTCTACTCCCAGCGGGCGATGCGCAGCATCAGGATCATCACCACCCGATACGCGAGGTAGCCGAGCATCAGCACGACCGACATCGTGAGGAGGCCCCAGCGCTGTGGGATCAGGTCGAGGAGGAACCCGCACACGACCGCGAGGAAGAACGTGGCAAGTGCGAGCAGGCTGATGAGCGGGCCGAGGAAGACCTCGCCCATCGCAAGGAGCAGGAAGGCGACGAGCGCCACCGCGCGCAAGGTGACCCACAGCGCTCCCAGGACGACGCGTCGCAGCGTGGCCGCGACGCGCTGCGCGCGCGACGGCGGCACATAGACGTACACCGGCGGGGGCGGCGGAGCGCGGCGGTGGAAACGCGCCGGCAGCCGCGGTCGTGCACTGGGGGTCAGCTCATCCACTGCGTCAGCCGCACCCGTTCGAGCGGCACCTCTTCGCGCTTGCCGTCGGTGAACAGAACCCTCGCACACAGCGGCGTCGACCCGGGCCGCAGCTCGAGCTCCCCGGCCCGCCCGTCCACCGTCACGCCGAGCGCGTAGGACGCTCGAAGCCTGGGCGTCACCCGCTCGGGTGACGACCGCGGCACGCCCCGCTCCTTCTCGTCCTCCCGCGACTCGCCCTGCTCGCCGTCCACACTCGCTTCGACCGTTGAGCCCGACAGCGCGAGGGCGCGTTCGAGCGTCTGGCGAGAGAGCGGCGCCTCGCCGGCGAGCAGCCCGCGCACCGTCTCGCGGTCCCGGTCCCAGGCCCGGACGAGGAGATAGGCTGCGCGGACGCTCGTCACCCGCCCCGCTTCGAGCGCACGCGCGATCGCCTCCGGTGCCTGCGTGAGCGTCGCGGCCTCGGTGATGAACGAGCGGGGCTTGCCGAGCTTGCGCGCGATGGTCTCCTGGCTCTCGCCGGCGGCACGGCGCCGCGCGATCCAGCGCGCCAGGTCCATCATGTTCAAGCCTTCGCGCTGCACGTTCTCCGCCGCCTGGCAGTAGGGGTCGAACCGCTCGTGCACGAAGGCGGCGATCCGCTCGTGCCCGAGAAGCTTGACCGCGCGCCAGCGCCGCTCGCCGACGTTGATGAGGTAGTGCCCGCGGCGCGCCGGGTCATTGCGCACCGAGATCGGCTGGATGAGGCCGACCGCGGCGATCGAGTCGGCGAGCTCGCGCAGCGCCTGCGCATCGAGGCGGGTGCGAATGTTGTCCGGGTCGGGGGCGATCCACTCGACGCAGAGCTTGAGCGGCTCGCCGGTGGCATCGCGCATGAGCGACGTGACGTCGAACTCGAGATCCTCGTAGCTCATGACGCGGTCTCCTCCGTCGTCGGTTGCATGGCCGCCGCGAGGGCCTCGAGCGCCCGCAGCACCTCGGCGCTCGCCTCGTGCGCGACCGCGCGCGGGAGCTGCCACACGGGAATCCCCTCCTCCAGCGCCCGTGGGATCGCGCTGCGCGTGCTGATCGCCACCTGGCCGGGCACTAGATAGTCGCCGTAGTGCGCGAAGACATCCGCGAGCGCTGCGCGCTGGCGCGGCTGCCCGCTCATCACGCGGCTCGGAAGCAGCCCGAGGAGTTTCACGCGCGGGTTGTACTCGGCCCGCACCCCGAACACCATCTGCAGCATCGCCTTCACGCCGTCGCGTGAGTAGCGCTCGAGCTCGATCGGCACCACCACGAAGTCCGCCGCAGCGAGCGCCCCGACCATGCGCAGGCCTGCGGTCGGGGGCGAATCGATC
Organism: Myxococcota bacterium; assembly: GCA_025453505.1. Taxonomy (GTDB): domain Bacteria; phylum Myxococcota_A; class UBA9160; order UBA9160; family PR03; genus PR03. The sequence goes on from JALOQG010000139.1 coordinate 5,361, forward strand.
ACGCAGACATCGAACGCCTCGCGAAGCGAAGCGAGCTGCGCCACGAAGGTGCGCACCCGCCGCCGATGGGCGGCGGCGAGACCGAGCTCGAGATCGGCAAGCGCGGGCGCACCATGCAGGAGCGCAATCGCCGGCCGCACCGCAGGCAGTGAGAGCGGCGCGTCGCCGAAGAGCGCGCTCGCCGGCACCTCGACTCGGAACTCGCGCAGCGTGGTCGAGAGGTTCGCCTGGCTATCGAGATCAACGGCGAGCACGCGGCACTTCCGCTTCTGCGCGAAGTAGAACGCAACGAGCGCCGCGAGCGTCGTCTTGCCCACGCCGCCCTTCTGGTTCGCGATTGCGAGGACGTGCACGGTTCTACTCGCTCATGCGCATGTCATGTCGTGCGGCTGCGACCTCGCACCGTCCTGATTCGTCCTGTAACGCGGAGCTTGCATTCCTCGTCCCGCCGGGTGCATTATGTCTTCGTCAAGCCGTGGAGTGCATATGCGACTAGTATATGCACGCTGCCTTGCATGACAACCCGCTTGTGAGGTTGCACCGGGCGGGGGTTCGGGAGGCGCCATGATCGACGACGGCGAGCTCGCCAGGGTGCGCGCGATCCCGCTCTCGGGGGTCCTCGAGGGCCTCGGCGCGTCGCGCGATCCGAAGGACCCGAAGCGCAACTGGCGTCTCGGCGCAAGCCGCATCAGCGTCGACGACGCGCGCTGGTACGACCAGAACGGCGCCGGTGCGACGCACCGGCTGCGCGGCGGCCAGGGCGGCGCCGGCGCGGTCGATCTCCTCATGTACCTGCGCGACCTCGCGTTCGCCGACGCGGTGCGCGAGCTCGGGGGCTGGGATCCCGGCGCAATCGCGACCGCAACCCGAGACGCGGAAGTCCTGCGCCGCACCCCGGCTGCCCACGAACGGCCAGGGCCCGACCCGCGCCACACAGCCACGGTGCACCGCTACCTCACGATCGAGCGCGCAATCCCCGCGCGCCTCGTGGAGCTGGCGATGGCAAGCGGCCAAGTGTTCGCCGACCAGCGCGCGAACGCGGTCTTCCGCCTGACCGATACCACCGGCGAGACGATCGGCTACGAGCTGCGCGGCACGCGCGCGGGCTCGACCTTCCACGGCGTGCGCGGCGAAAAGGGGCTCTTCCTCCCGATGCGCCCCGACGGTGTGCGCGAGGCGGCCTTCGTCGAGTCCGGGATCGAGGCGCTCAGCTACCAGGCCCTCGCGCCGCAGCGGCTCGTCGTGTCGACCACGGGCAGTGCCGTGGCGCGCCCCTTGGCGATGGCGCGCCACCTCCTCGCGCGCGGCTACCGGCTGATCGCGGCGTTCAACGCCGACCCCGCCGGGGACCGGATGGCCGTTCGCCTCGCCGAAGCTCTCGGGGCGCCGCTCGAGCGCCATCGGCCCGAGCGCAAGGACTGGAACCTGGTGCTGCAGGACCGTCGCGGGCCGCGCGTGACGCGACCCGAGCCGCGCGCCGAGGACGTCTTGATGCGATAGCAGGTGGCCGCCGGTGATCGAGCGCGCGACAGCGAAGCGATGGATCACGGCGGGCGCCGTGGGAGTGATCGCGTGCGGCGTGCTCGCGGGCGCGGCCGCGGCGAGCCCGAGCGTCTGGACGGTCACGAGCGCCGAGCAGCGGCAACGCGACCAGGCGCGCCAGCGCATCCTCGAGGACGAGCTGCGCGCCGAGGAGCGTGCCCGGGCCGAAGCGCTTGGCCGCGCCGCAGAGCGCGAGCGGGCGGGGGATGCGCGTGGCGTGGCGGAGGCGCGCGCGGCGCTTGCCCGGCA
>JALOQG010000140.1 GCA_025453505.1 Myxococcota bacterium
CTGCGGGTTCGAAGCGCTCGTGCACGATCGCGGTCACGCCTTCGAGCACGCTGCGCGCGAGGATCGCGAGGCCGCCGACGTGGAAGAGCGGCAGCGGAGCGAGCCAGCGATCGCCCGCGCGCACGCCGAGCCGTTCGCCGGACGCAGCCGTGCTCGCCGCGAAGTTGCGCGCGCCGAGCAGCGCTCCCTTCGCGCGGCCCGTCGTGCCCGACGTGTAGACGATCGCGACCACGGGATCGGGATCGGTCGGTCGCGGAAGCGGCGCCGCCGCGTCCCAGTCGATCGTGTCCCCGGCGAACGCCCGCGCGGGCGCGCGACCGCCGAGGAGGCCGCACGCGGCCTCGGCCAGCGCGGCGAGATCGTCCGCGCCGTGGACGAGCAGCGATACCTCCGCGTCGTCGAGCAGCACTGCGATCTCGCGCGCGGTGAGCCGCGTGTTGACCGGCACCAGGATCGCGCCGCACGCGATCGCCGCGTGCCACACTTCGGCGACGGCCGGCGCGTTCGGCAGCAGCGCCGCGACGCGATCACCCGGCGCGACGCCGCGGGCGACGAGTGCGCGCGCGACGCGCGCGGCCCGCTCCGCGAGCTGCGCGAACGTGATCGATGCGTCGCGCCAGACGAGGGCCGTCGCGCCCGGCTGCGTCTGCGCCCGCTGCGCGAGCGCCTCCGCGAGCGGATTCACGCCGCGCTCTCGAGATCGCGCGTGAAGCAGGCCGGATCCGGCACGACCCCGAGCCCGGCGGCGTCCGGCAGCGGCATGGCCGCCGCGTCGGCGAGTTCGGCGAGATCCGACGCGAGCAGCGCGCCGGTCGCGAGGCCCGCGTCCGCGACGCGGCCCGGTAGCGCGGCCGCGAGGTGCAGCGCGCTCGCGCGCCCGATCGCGGTGTCGAGGAACGACGTCACGACGACGCCGGCATCCGCCGCGCGCGCGAGCGCCGCGATCTCCCACGCCGCCGCGAGTCCGCCCTGCGCGGCGGGCTTGAGCACGATCCAGTCGGCGGCGCCCGCATCGAGCAGCGCGCGCGCCGACGCGACGTCGGGCGCCGACTCGTCCGCCGCGATCGGAACCGGCGACACCGCGCGCAGTCGCGCCCAGGCCGCCGGATCGCGACTCGCCAGCGGCTCCTCGACGAACGCGGGCGCATGGAGCGCCAGACGCTCGAGCGCGCGCGGCGCATCGCGCTCGCTCCACACGCCGTTGGCGTCGACGCGCAGCGCGATCTCCGCGCCGACCGCGTCGCGCACCGCCGCGACGCGAGCGAGATCGCGGCCGCCGCCGACCTTGAGCTTCAGCGTCCGATGGCCGGCGGCGACCTTCGTGCGTGCTTCGTCCGCCGCCGCGTCGGGCAGCGAGGCCGCGACCAGTGCGCTCGTCGCGACCGGATCGCGCAGCGCGCCGCCGCTCGCGAGCCACGCCGCCAGCGACGTGCCGCGCACGCGCGCGGCGAGGTCGTGCAGCGCGCAGTCGAGCGCAGCGCGTGCGCCCGGGGCGTTCGCGACGGCGCTCGCGATGCGCGCGCGGCCGTCGGCCGGGCCTTCGATCTCCGCGCCGCAGAGCGGCGCAGCCGCTTCGCCGAGCGAGCGGCGCAGCTCCGCGAGCGACTCGAAGCCGAAGCCCGGCAGCGGCGCCGCCTCGCCGAACCCGCAGCGCCCCTCGGCATCGCGCAGCTCGACGAGCCAGCCCTCGCGCTGCTTGATCAGACCGCGCGCGGTCGCGAGCGGCCGCCGCAGCGGAATGCGAAATGGAGCACAGCGCAGCGACACGACCTTCATGCGAGGATCCCTCCAGCGAAGAGCGCGCAGAAGACGAACTCGAGCTTCGCGGTCTCGGCGAGCAGCGGATTGAGCGCCGCTCCCTCCGTCCGTGCGACACGGCGCGCGAGCCGCACCGCGAGCGGCGCGCTCGCGAGCGGCAGCAGCGCCGGCCAGCCGAGCGTGCCCGAAGCGACGAGCGCGACCGGCGTCGCGTACGCCGATGCGAGCAGGCCCGCGTACAGGACACGCGCCGCCGGCGCGCCGAAGCGCACCGCGAGCGTGCGCTTGCCCGCGACGCGATCGGTCGCGACGTCGCGCAAGTTGTTGACGACCAGGATCGCGCTCGCGAGCGCGCCCGGTGCGACGGACGCGGCGAGCGCCACGCCCGAGAAGCCACCGCTCTGCACCCACTGCGTGCCGCACACCGCGACCACTCCGAAGAAGACGAACACCGCGGCCTCGCCGAGTCCGACGTAGCCGAGCGGCAGCGGCCCGCCCGTGTACGCGAGTGCGGCCGCGATGGCGAGCGCGCCCGCGACCGCGAACGGCCAGCCGCCTTCGGCGACCAGCCACAGGCCGGGCACGAGCGCGACGCCGAGCGTCAGCGCGACCGCCCGGCGCATGCGCGCGGCGGGGATCCAGCCCTGCTGGACCGCGCGCGGCGGACCGAGTCGCGCGTCGGTGTCGGCCCCGCGCTCGAAATCGAAGAGATCGTTGGCGAAGTTCGCCGCGATCTGGAGCAGCAGCGCGACCGCGCAACAAGCGACGATCGCGTCCCAGCGCGGCGGCGCTTCGGCGACGGCGAGCGCCGTCCCGACACACACGGGCGCCAGCGCGGCCGGCAGGGTGCGCGGCCGCGCGGCGAGCGCCCAGCTCCGCAGGGCGCCCGGGCGCTCGGCCGGCGCTACGGCCGCCACGGGAAGCGCGAGAAGTCGGGCTTGCGCTTCTCGAGGTAAGCGTCGCGGCCCTCCTGCCCTTCCTCGCTCATGTAGAAGAGCATGGTCGCGTTGCCGGCGAGCTCCTGGATGCCCGCCTGTCCGTCGCAGTCGGCGTTGAACGCGGCCTTCAGGCATCGGATCGCGATCGGCGAGTGGCCGAGGATGCGGCGCGCCCATTCGACGCCCGCGGCCTCGAGCTCCGCGACGGGCACCACCTTGTTGACGAGTCCCATCGAGAGCGCGTCCTGCGCGTCGTACTGCTCGCACAGGTACCAGATCTCGCGCGCCTTCTTCTGGCCGACGACGCGTGCGAGATACGACGCGCCGAAGCCGGCGTCGAAGGAGCCGACGCGCGGTCCCGTCTGGCCGAAGCGCGCGTTCTCGGCCGCGATCGTCAGATCGCAGATCAGATGCAGCACGTGGCCGCCGCCGATCGCGTAGCCCGCGACGAGCGCGATCACGGGTTTCGGCAGCGAGCGGATTACGCGCTGCAGATCGAGCGCGTTGAGGCGCGGCACGCCGTCGTCGCCGACGTAGCCCTCGTTGCCGCGCACGCGCTGGTCGCCGCCCGAACAGAACGCCTGCTCGCCCTCGCCGGTGAAGAGGATCACGCCGATGCGCGGCTCCTCGCGCGCCCACGCGAACGCGTCGATCAGCTCGAAGAGCGTGCGCGGACGGAACGCGTTGCGCACCTCGGGCCGGCAGATCGTGATCTTCGCGATGCCGTCCTCGCTGCGCTCGAGGCGGATGTCTTCATAGGGTTTCACGACCTTCCAATCGACCTGGCTGCTCATGCATTCCTCCGTCCGGGTGGGTTTCCGATCGCGCTGCGCCGCATCGACCGCAGCGAGAAACGACTTCGCGCGCGCGGCGAACGCGCGCGGCTCTTCGAGGTGCGCGGCGTGGCCCGCGGCGGGAATCACCGCGATGCGCGCGTCGGGCAGCAGCGCCGCGAGTTCCCGCGCGACCGCGCCGAAGCGCGCGTCCTCGCCGCCGACGACCAGCAGCGCGGGCATCTTCGCGTCGCGCAGCCGCTCGTGCAGCGGCGTCTGTGCGCCCGCGCCCATGCCGCGCAGGCTGGCCGCGAGGCCGGCGGGGCGCTGCGCGATCCGCTCGCGTCGCGCCGCCGCGAGCGCGTCCGCGCCGAGTCGCGCTTGCGACGCGAAGATCGGTTGCGCCATCCACCGTTCGGCGAACGCCTCGATCCCGTCGCGCTCGAGCAGCGACGCCCACACCTCGTCGTCGCGCACGCGGGCCGCACGCACGGCGGGTTCGGCGAAGCCGGCGCGCGCGCCGATCGCGATCAGCGACGCGACGCGCGCCGGGTGCAGCGCCGCCAGCGCCAATGCGACGCGGCCGCCCATCGAGTAGCCGACGACGTGCGCGCGCGGGATCGCGAGCGCGTCGAGCACCGCGACGAGCTGCTCCGCACAGCGCTCGATCGCGTAGAGCGCGGAATCCGCGGGCGCATCGCTCGCGCCGTGACCGAGCAGATCGACACGCACCACGCGATGGCCGTCGCGCAGCGCCTCGGCGACGCCCTGCATGCTCGCGTGGGTGCCAGTGAAGCCGTGCAGCACCAGCACCGGCGAGCCGCGGCCCTCGTCGACGACGTGCAGCGAGACGTCGCCGCACGCGATGCGCCGGGTGCGCGCCGTCATGCCGCCGCCACGGATTCCGCGAGCGCCGCGGCGACGTCGCGCTCGATCGTGCGCCGCAGCGCGACGTCCCGCGCGCGGTCGAGCGGCACTTCGAGCACGGTCGTCGCATCGGCGGCGAGCGCCGTCGCGAGCGCGTTGCGCAGACCGACCTCACCGCCCACCCGCACCGCGCCGATTCCGAAGCCGCGCGCCGCCGCCGCGAGGTCCATGCCGTGCGGCACGCGGAAGAGCGCGTCGAAGTGGGCGCGCTCGCCGTGGGCGGCGACCGGCAGCAGCGAGAAGATCCCGCCGCCGTCGTCGTTCACGGCCACGATCACGAGCGGCAGGCGATGGCGCCGCGCCGCGACCAGCGCGCCGACGTCGTGCAGGAACGCGAGGTCGCCGATCAGCAGGGCCACGGGCCCCTGCCCCGCCGCGGCGGCGCCGAGCGCGCTCGAGAGGATGCCGTCGATGCCGTTGGCGCCGCGGTTCGCGAGCACGCGCACGCGCCGTTCGCCGGCGGGCCAGAAGCAGTCGAGATCGCGCACGGCCATGCTGTTCGAAACGTAGAGTGTGGCGCCGTCCGGCAGCGCGCCCGCCAGCGCGCGCACGAGCGCCGGCGTCGTGATCGAAGCGCTCGCCGTGCCGGCTTCCGCGACGACGCGCGCCGCCGCCGCATCCGCCGCCCGCCACGCCGAGAGCCACGCGCTCGGCTGCGCGACCGCAGGCGACACACCGAGGCGACGCACGAGGCGCGTCGCGAGCCGCACCGGATCGGCGCGCACGATCGCCGTGGCCGCGTGCAGTGGATCCTCCCAGCCGGCGCCGGGATCGACGACGACGTGATGCGCCGGCGGATCGCGTTCGATCCAGAGCCGGAACGCCTTGCTCGTCGGCATCGGCCCGAAGCGCAGCACGATGTCGGGTGCGTGGGCGCGCGCGAAACCGGCGTCGCGCAGCAGCCAGTCGGCCGTCGCGAGCACCGCGACGCGGCCGGCGTGCGCGCCCGAGCGGAGCTGCGCAGCGGGTTCGGCGACGATCGGCCATCCCGTCGCGACGCCGAGAGCGGCGATCGCGTCGATCGCGTCGTCCTCCAGATCCAGCGGACCGACTGCGATGACGCCGCGCTCGTGGGCGCGGACCAGCCCGGCGAGTTCGCTCACCAGGTCGGGGCTCGCGTCGGCGACCGCGGCCACGACGCGCGTGAACGGCGCGGGAGCGCGACCCGAGATCGCGAGCGGCGTCGCGTCCCGCGCGGCATCGGCCGCGACGGCGCGCGGATCGAGCGGCTCGCGGAACGGAAGGTTCAGGTGCACGGGGCCCGGCGTCGGACCGGTCGCCTCCGCCACCGCGCGCGACGCCAGCGCGCGCACCTGTCGCAAGCCGGCGTCGGTCGGCTCGGGCAAGGGCGCCTCGGCGTACCAGCGCACGTGCGTTCCGAAGAGCCGCACCTGGTCGATCGTCTGCGGCGCGCCGCACTCGCGCAGCTCGGCCGGACGATCCGCCGTCAGCGCGAGCAGCGGAACGCGCGAGAGATTCGCCTCGACGATCGCCGGCAGGAAGTTGGCGGCGGCGGTGCCCGAGGTGCAGACCAGCGCGACGGGCGTTCGCGACGCCTTGGCGAGTCCGAGCGCGAAGAAGGCGGCCGAGCGCTCGTCGACGTGCGTCCAGACGCGCAGGCCCGGCGTCGCGGCGCACGCCATCGCAAGCGCCGCCGACCGCGAGCCGGGACACACGCACACGTGTCGCACGCCGCCGCGCAGCAGCTCCTCGAAGAGCGCCCGCGAGAAAGCGAGATTGCGGTTCGGAGCGGCGGCGACCGGCGGCGTCGGCACGAGCATCTTCACTGCTCCAGCAGCGGCACGAGCAGCGCACGCAGCTTGATGCGCGTCTCGGCCGCCTCCGCTTCGGGGTTCGAGTCGGCGACGATGCCGGCGCCGGCGTAGAGCCGCGCCTCGCGCCCCGCGACGCGCGCGCTGCGCAGCGCCACGGCGAGATCGCCGCCGCCCGCGGCGTCGAGCCAGCCGACGCCGCCCGCGTACCAGCCGCGAGCGAGCCGCTCGTGCGATGCGAGCCACGCCGTCGCGACGTCGCGCGGCGCGCCCGCGACGGCCGGCGTCGGATGCAGCGCGCCTGCTACGTCGAGCACCGGACGCGCGCTGCGCAGCCGGCCGTGCACCGGCGTCTCGAGGTGCTGGATGCCGTCGAGGCGCAACAGGCGCGGCGCTTCCGGCACCGACAGCGATTCGCAGAGCGGCTCGAGCGCGGTGCGGATCGCGCGCACCACGATCGCGTGTTCCTCCTGCTCCTTCTTGCTCTCGCGCAGCGCGGCGCCGAGGCGCGCGTCCTCTTCGGGGCTGCGCCCGCGCGGCGCCGTGCCGGCCAGCGCGGCGGTCTGGATCTCGCGGTCGCGCACGCGCACGAGCCGCTCGGGCGACGCGCCGAGGAAGGTCGCGTCGCCGCGCGCGACGGCGAAGAGAGCGCAAGCGGGATGCGCGCGAGCGAGCGTCGCGACGAGCGCCGGCGCGTCGATCGGATCGCTGCGCAGCACGCGCAGCGAGCGCGCGACCACGAGTTTCTCCGCGACGCCCGCCGCGACGGCGTCGCGCGCCGCCGCGACCAACGCGCGGAACGCGGCGTCCGAGACGTCGGGCTCGACCGAGATCCGCGCGGTTGCGCCGTCCGCACGGGCCGCCGGCGTCGCGTTCGCCTCGCGCGCCGCTTCGAGACCAGAGCGAAGCGCCGCACGCTGCGATCGCGCGTCGACACCTGGACGCGTCGCTTCGATCCG
>JALOQG010000141.1 GCA_025453505.1 Myxococcota bacterium
CGATACGGCTCGCGGCAGGTGACGCCCGCGACGAGATCGCGCCCGTCGAGCGACGGCGCCGCCTTCGCCGCGGCGACGAGCGCCGCCGCATCCTGCTGCTTCGGATCCGTCGAGACCACGCCGTTCTGGAAGCCGTCCCGCACGATTCGGCGCACCAGCGCGCGCGTGTCGATGCCGGCGATGCCCGGCACCTCCCAGCGACGCAGGAAGGCGTCGAGCGACTCCGTCGCGCGCCAGTTGCTCGGCACGTGGCAGAGCTCCTTCACCACGAAGGCCGACAGGTACGGGCGCGCCGACTCGTCGTCCCCGGGATTGACGCCGACGTTCCCGATCTGCGTGTACGTCATCGTCACGATCTGCCCGGCGTAGGAAGGATCCGTGAGGATCTCCTGATAGCCGGTCATGCTGGTGTTGAAGCAGACCTCGCCGCTCGCCACGCGCTCGGCGCCGAAGGCGCTCCCGCGGTAGACGGTCCCGTCGGCGAGGGCGAGCGTCGCCGGTCGCGGAAGCGTTCGCACGGCGCTCACGGCAGCAGCACTCCCCGCTCGACGTCGTACACGAGCGCGCCGCCCACCAGCGTCGCGACCGCGCGGCCGATCATCTCCTGGCCCGCCCACGGCGAGTTGCGGCTCTTCGAGAATCCCTTCGCGGGATCGTAGACCCAGCGGCGTTCAGGATCGACGATCGCGACGTCGGCCACGGCCCCGACCTCGAGCGAGCCGCCGGGCCGGCCGATGATGCGCGCCGGATTCGTCGAGAGACGGCGGATCCACTCGAGCGGAGTGAGCTCTTCGCAGCGCACCAGCTCGAGGGTCACCGGCACGGCGGTCTCGAGACCGAGGACGCCCGGCGGTGCCGCGGTGAACTCGACGTCCTTCTCGTGTACCGCGTGCGGCGCGTGGTCGGTGGCGATCGCGTCGAGCGTGCCGTCGGCGAGACCCGCGCGGCAGGCCGCGACGTCGCGCGCGCTGCGCAGCGGCGGCGCCATCTTCGTGTTCGTGTCGTAGCCGAGCGTCGCCTCGTCGGTGAGCACCAGGTGGTGCGGCGTGACCTCCGCGGTGACGTGCACGCCGCGTTCGCGCGCAGCGCGGATCAAATCCACCGCTCCGGCCGTCGAGACGTGCCCGACATGCAGGTGCGCGCCGGCGAGCTCCGCCAGCGTGATGTCGCGCGCCACGTGTACGACCTCCGCGACGCAAGGGTTGCCCGGCAGCCCGAGCCGCGTCGAGACCGGCCCTTCGTTGACGACGCCCTCGCGCACCAGCGTGCGATCTTCGGCGTGCGTGATGATCGGCACGCGCGCGAGCTGCGAGTATTCGAACACGCGCCGCATCACGCCCGAGTCCATGATCGTCTTGCCGTCGTCGGAGAGCGCGACGCAGCCGGCGTCCACCAGCGCGACCATCTCGGTCATCACTTCGCCGGCGAGACCGCGCGTCGCCGCGCCGACCGGGTACACGCGCGCGGGCGATTCCTGACGCGCGCGGTCGAGGATGTACTCGGTCACCGAAGGGTCGTCGTTGACCGGGTGCGTGTTGGCCATGCACACGACGGCCGTGAAGCCACCCGCCACCGCCGCACGCCCGCCGGAGGCGATGTCTTCCTTGTACTCCTGGCCCGGCTCGCGCAGGTGCACGTGCAGGTCGATGAAGCCCGGCGCCACCCAGCAGCCCGCCGCTTCGAGGATCTCGGCGCCCGCCGCGTCGAGCGCGGTGCCAATGGCGGCGATGCGCCCGTTCTCCACCAGCACGTCGGCGATCTCGTCGCGCTGCGCCGCGGGATCGAGCACGCGCCCGCCCCGGATCAGGATCCGCTGCTGTGTCATCGGATTCGAGTTCACCCTTCGCGCTTCGCCGACCGACCGGCGAAGAGATAGAGGACCGCCATGCGCACGGCGACGCCGTTGCGCACCTGGTCGAGGATCACGCCGGGCCGCTGGTCGGCGAGGTCGTGCGAGATCTCGACGCCGCGATTCACCGGGCCCGGGTGCATCACGATCGCGTCGTCCTTCGCAAAGCGCAGCTTGCGCCGGTCGATGCCGAAGGTGGACGCGTACTCGCGGATGCTCGGGAAGAAGCAGCCGTCGAGCCGTTCCTGCTGGATGCGCAGCACCATCACGACGTCGGCGCCCTCGAGCGCCTCGCGCAGGGACGTGTAGGCCTTGGCGCCGAGCGCCTCGACGCCGGCGGGCAGCATCGTCGGCGGCGCCGCGAGCCGCACCTCGGCGCCGAGCTTCGAGAAGGCGTAGAGATTGGACCGCGCGACGCGCGAGTGGGTGATGTCGCCGATGATCGTCACGGTGAGCCCGTCGAAGCGGCCCTTCTCCTGCTTGACCGTGAAGCAGTCGAGCAGCGCCTGGGTCGGATGCTCGTGCGCACCGTCGCCGGCGTTGATGACGGGCGCAGCCAGCGCGTCGGCGATGCGCTTGGGCACGCCCGCGACCTTGTGGCGCACGATCACCGCGTCCGGGTCCATCGCGTCGAGCGTCATCGCGGTGTCGAGGATGCTCTCGGCCTTGGTCAGGCTCGACGACGAGGGCGAGAAGTTGACGACGTCCGCGGAAAGCCGCTTGCCGGCGATCTCGAAGCTGGTGCGCGTGCGCGTCGAGGATTCGAAGAAGAGGTTCACCAGCGTGCGGCCGCGCAGCGTCGGCACCTTCTTCACGTCGCGGCGTCCGACCTCCTGCATCCGCTCCGCGGTCTCGAGGATGCGTTCGAGATCGGCGCGTTCGAGATCCTCGATGCCCAGCAGATCGCGACCCATCATGCGCTGGCCCCCTCGTGGACGACGACCTCGAGTTCCCCTTCGAGATCACCCGAAGAGCCGCGCAGGATCACGCGGTCCTCGCGCTGCGTCGGGATGTTCTTCCCGACGTAGTCGATCTTGATGGGGAGTTCGCGGTGACCGCGATCGACGAGCCCGACGACCTGGACGCCGCGCGGGCGTCCGAAGTCCATCAGCGCGTCCATCGCGGCGCGGATCGTGCGGCCCGTGCTGACGACGTCGTCCACCAGCACGACGACGCGCTCATCGACGGCGCTCGGCATCTCGGTCTTGCGCAGCGGAGGGCGCTCGCCGCGCGCGGCGAGATCGTCGCGGTAGAGCGTCGTGTCGAGGATGCCGACGGGGAGATCGACGCCCGCGATCTCCTTGACCTGCGCCGCGATGACGCGCGCCAGCGGCACGCCACCATTCGGGATCGCGACGAGGTAGAGGTCCTCGATCGACTCGTTCCGCTCGACGACTTCGTGCGCGATGCGCACGAGCGCCCTGCGGATGGCCACGTCGTCGAGTGCGACTCGCGTGCCGTCGGCGGCGGTCGCTTCGCGCGCGTGCGCGCGGTCTTCGGGTCTCGACAAGGAGGGGGAGTCGGCCACGCTCGCACCTTTGTCCGCCTCGCCGGACGGACTTAAAAGGGACGGTCTATCGACTGGATCGGGTGGCAACATACCCGTCGCGTGCGACGACCGTCAAGCGCGCGGCGATCGGGGCCGGATCGGAGCTGCTTCCGGAGTGGCGCGCGGCGACCACGCGAGCGGCGGAAGCGCTCCCGCACACAGCTCCGCAATGCGTTCCTGCGCCAGCGGGCGCCCGAACTGCGCGTTGCGCATCTCGATGCGCGCACGCATCTGCGCGGTGCTGAGCTCCGTGAGGACACGCAGCGCCGCGGCGTCGAGGTCCCCCGTATCGACACCCTCGACGCCCTCGCGCATGTGATCGATCTCGTCCGCATGGACCGCCGCGCAAGCCTCGGCGATCTCGTCGTCCGCTCCGCCGCGTCCGCGCAGCGCGATTCCCTCGGCGAAGAGCGTGGCGTAGCCGCCCTCCGTGAAGCGTTGCGCGCGGAGCCCGAGCGCGCCGTGCGCGCGCACGTGCTCGGCCCGCAGCTCCCGCAGAGCCCGGTTCTCCGGCCAGTCGCCCGAGCGCCCGAGCGCCTCCGCGTCGAGAGGCGCGTCGCCCGGGCGGCGGAGCGACTCGTGCAGCGCAGCGAAGACCTCGTAGTGGCGGAGCTCTGCGCGCACCGAGTCGGCGAGCCGCAGCAGCGAGGGCAGCGCACCGAGCGCAGGCGCTGGCGTGAGATCGAGGCGCAAGGCTTCGAGCTGGGGCACGACGCCGTCCCACATCTCCTTGAACGCCTGTCGCGCGATCCAGCACAGATCGGTCTCGCGCGTGCGCTGCGGCGACGCGAAGTAGCTGCGCACCACCTCGGCCTCGCCGGCCCACAGGCGCGCATTCTGCTCGATCAGGCGTCGGAGTGCGGCTTTCATCCGTGCGCGGCGAGCCTAGCGAAACTAGGCTCCGTTTCGGAATGAGCGAAGCACCCGACGCGAGCGTCACGACGGAGCGCGCCGATTTCCTCGGCGTCGATCTCGCCGAGGATCTCGGCGGGAATCTCCGCCTGGCTCGCCGGTCGGCGCCGGTGCAATGTCGGCCGGCGCCGGGCCGCGACGTGTGCGACTGGTATCACGGTTTCTATCCGCTGCTGCGCTGCGTCGGCGCCGCCGCCGCACCCGAGCGACACGCCCGTTTCTACGCGGAGGCGCTCGGGCCGTTCGCGCGCCACGGCGAATTCGGCCGCGTCCTGATCCCCGGCGCTGCGGACTCCGGCATGTTGCGATGTGTCCTTTCGACTCTTCGCGCCACGGGAGCACGCGCGCGCATCCGCGTGCTCGATCGCTGCGAGACGCCGTTGTCGCTGTGCCGGAGCTTTGCGGCACGCTGCGGAACCGCGATCGAGACGGAGACGTTCGATCTGCTTGGCACCACTCCCACCTGGAATCCGGACGGGGATCCGGACGGGGATCCGGACGGACGCTTCGACGTCGCGTGCACGCACTCGCTCCTCGCCTTCTTCCCGCCGGCGCGGCGCCGCGCGGGAATCGAAGCGTGCCGCGCGCGGCTGAGGTCCGGCGGCAAGCTCGTCTCGACGGCCCGCATCGACCCGGCGACCAGCGACGCCGGTACCCGCTTCACGCCGGCCGGTGCGCGCGCCTTCGCGACGCGCATCCACGACGCGGCCGCGGCGCGTGGCGTCGCAGCGGATCTCGCTCCCGACTCCGCCTTCGATCTCGCGCTCCGCTACGCCGAGCGGATGGTCAGCTGGCCGTTCGCGTCGCCGCAGCAGCTCGTCGCAGACCTCGAGGCGAGCGGCTTCGCGGTGGATCGGCTCGACGTCGTCGACGTGCCAGGCCATCTCGGGCGCGACGTCGCCGGCGCCGGCACCCACCAGCACGCGGTCTACGCGGAGTTCGTCGCCTCGCGGGTCTGAAGCCGCCCGAAGTAGGCGCCCAGTGCGCGGCAGAAGGCGTCGTAGCGCTCCTGGAAGTGGCGCTGTTCGGGAAGCACATAGCTGCGCGGCCCCGGCACGTAGTGATACGGATTGGCCTCCCACAGGCAGACGCGACCGTCGGCGAAGACCGAGTAGTCGATCGCGGCGAAGCCGAAGCCGAGCGCGCGGGCGGCGCGCCGCATGAGTTCCGGCGCGTCGCAGACGCCGTCGCGGAAGTACGTGAGATCGATCGCGACTTCGGCGCGTTCGCGGCGGCCGAGGCCGAAGAGGCCCGGCCTGCTCGGCCGCCCTTCGCGCGGCCGGTAGCGCCAGATGCTCGACGTCGAGAGGCCGACGATCGGTCCGTCGGAGAAGAACACGTTGCGCGCCTGCACCTCGTCGCCGAACACGATCAGCCGCTTCTTGTGATACGAGCGCGACCAGGGCGTGCCGGGTCGCGCAGCCGCCCAGCCTGCGCGCGTGTCGACGAAGGGCGAAGCCACGCCGGGCATCGGGAGCGCCGCGTCCGCGTGCGCGCGCAGCTCCTCCGCGGACGCGCAGAAGACCATCCGCTCCTGCGCGTGCAGCGTGTCGCTCTTGAGCAGCACCGGGAAGCCGGTCCGCGCGACGGCGTCCTCCAGCCCGGCGCGATCCGCGAACGCGAAACACGCAGGCGTCGGAATGCCCGCCTCCTGCCACAACTTCGCCTGCACGCTCTTGATGCTGTTCGAGAGCGAAGAGGGTGGATTGACGAGTTCCAGGCCGAGTTCCCGGGCGCGCGCTTCGATCGCCGCCGCCTCCGCGAAGCAATCCGGGTACATCTCGCGCAGCGGGTCGGCGAGCCAGAAGAACACGGCGCCGACGTCCGAGAGATCGGGCGCACCGCCCGCGCCCGTCTCGTGGAATCGCACGCCGGCGAGCCGATCGGGCTCGAGCGCGGCGAGGCGCTTGAGCGCGGGCGCGAGATAGCCCGGCAATCGACCGCGGCCGGATCCGTGGCGCACGATCAGGAGACCCAGGTGCGTCGCTCCCCCGTCTCGCGAAGCGGCGGTCCGCTCACTCGATCGAGTCGCCGATCCGCTCCCAGCGCATGCGCGACGTCATCAGCTCCCACCACATCGTCGGCTTCAGCAGGTCGAGCCACGGGCCGTCCCAGTCCCACGACCAGTACAGCACGAACGCGGGGCCCTTCATCTCGGCCTTGCGGACCGTGCCCCAGATGCGGCTGTCGTTCGAGTAGTCGCGGTTGTCGCCCATCATCAGGTAGCGGCCCTCGGGAATCGTCAGCGGCCGCAGCTCCGGCCCGAAGCTGCGCGGCTCGTCGAGCACGGAGTGCTCGTGGCCTGGAAGGCGCTCGCGGCCCACGCGCAGCTCGCGGCCGTCCTTGTCGGCGAAGGTCTCGCCGGTGTCCTCGTGCTCGATGCGCGCGCCGTTCACGAAGAGTTCGCCCGCGCGCACTTCGACGACGTCGCCGGGCAAACCGATCAGCCGCTTGACGAACTGGTCGTGCGACAGCTCGGGGCGCTGATCGGCAGGGAAGATGCCGCCGCGAGCGTCGCGCGCGACGGTGAAGACCACCACGTCGCCGCGCTCGGGCTCGCGCAGACCCGGAAGCCGCAGGTCCGTGAACGGGATCTTGATGCCGTACACGAACTTGTTGACGAAGAGGTGGTCGCCGATCAGCAGCGTCGGCAGCATCGACTCCGACGGAATGCGATACGGCTCGATCACGAAGGCGCGGATCGAGAGCGCGAGGGCGATCGCGACGGCGAAGGTCCCGAACTCCTCCCAGAACCTGCGCAGGCCGCTGCGCGGCGCCGCGACGGCCTCCCCCGCGACCTCGCTCAGCC
>JALOQG010000003.1 GCA_025453505.1 Myxococcota bacterium
AGGATGAACGTGCGGATGCCGCCGATGCCGCGCGCCGGAGCGTCGCTCTGGCGCAGCTCCCGCTCGATGCCGACCAGCGCGCCGATGAAGAGCGCGATCGCGAAGGCGCGGAAGGGCAGGGCTTCGGCGTCCATCCTGGCGAGCTTGCGGCGGCTGGCGCCGCGCTGCCAGCGGCTACTCTCCGCCGGCTCATGAAACGCCGGACGCTCGCAGGACTCGTGTTCGTGCTGATGATCCTGGGGGTCGGGGTGGGCGGCCACGTGTATCTGGCGCACGCCCTCGCGATCCGGCCGGAGTGGCCCGCGCCCGTACGCACTGCGCTGCTCGTCCTCTTCGGCATCGGCCTCGCGGCGCTGCTCACGCAGATCTTCGTGCGGCGCCGGCTCGGCATCCTCTCGCGCACGCTGTCGTGGACGGCGTACGTGTGGCTCGGCGTCGCGTTCCTCGCGCTCACGGCGACGTTCGGGAGCGGGATCGCGATCTGGCTGCTCGGCGCGACGACCGCGGAGCCGGTCGACACCGCGGCGGTGATGCAGGGCCGCGCGTACATGGTCGGTGCGTTGACGCTGGCGCTCTCGGCGGTGGCGCTGCGGGGCGGGCTCGCGCCGCCGCGCGTGCAGCGCGTGGAGATCGCGCTGCCGCGCTGGCCGGCTGCGCTCGACGGATTCCGCATCGCCCAGCTCTCGGACGTGCACATCGGCCCGCTGCTCGACCGCCGCTTCGCCGCGACGATCACCGAAATCGTGAACGGGCTCGACGCGGACCTCGTCGCCGTGACCGGCGATCTCGTGGACGGCAGCGTCGCGCGGATCGGCGCGGAGGTGGAGCCACTGCGCGAACTGC
This sequence comes from Myxococcota bacterium, assembly GCA_025453505.1. Classification (GTDB taxonomy): domain Bacteria; phylum Myxococcota_A; class UBA9160; order UBA9160; family PR03; genus PR03. The sequence goes on from JALOQG010000003.1 coordinate 844, forward strand.
GCGCGCGCCACGGCGTCTTCTTCGTGACGGGCAACCACGACTTCTACTCGGGCGCCGACTCGTGGGTCGCGCGCATGACCGAGTGCGGCTGGCGCGCGCTGCGCAACGAACGCATCGCGATCGGCGCAGGCGACGCGTCGTTCGATCTCGCGGGCGTCGACGACACGCACGGCCACCTCGTCGAGCCGGGCGCCGGTGAGGACGTCGAGCGTGCGTTCGCGGATCGCGACGCGACGCGCGCCGTCGTGCTGCTCGCGCACGACCCCGCGACGTTCCATCGCGCGTCGCGCAAAGGTGTCGATCTCCAGCTCTCCGGTCACACGCACGGCGGCCAGATCTGGCCGTTCCGCTGGGCGGTGCGCGCGTCGGTGCCGTGGGTCGCGGGGCTCTACCGGCTCGGCGCGTCGGCTCTCTACGTCAGTCGCGGCACCGGCTTCTGGGGCCCGCCGATGCGCCTCGGTGCGCCCGCCGAGATCACCGAACTCGTGCTCCGCCGCGCGAGCTGACGCTCACGCCCAGTGGTCGATCGGCCCCTGGCCGTGGCCGAGTCCCGGGGCGTTCGCGATCGCGCGCGCGATCCACGCGTGCGCGGTGCGGACGGCGTCGACGAGCGAGTCGCCCTGCGCGAGCCGCGCGGTGATCGCCGCCGCGTAGGAGCAGCCCGTGCCGTGCGTGTGCGGCGTCGCGACGCGCGGGCCGCGCAGCCACAGGCACGTGTCGCCGTCGAAGAGCAGGTCGGCCACTTCGTCGCCGCTCGCGTGGCCGCCCTTGATCAGCACGGCGCGTGCGCCCGCCGCGACGAGCGCCCGCGCGGCGGACTCGACGTCGCGCTCGCTCTCGACGGCGCCGCCGCCGAGCAGCGCCGCGGCTTCGGGCCGGTTCGGCGTGAGCAGCGCCGCGCGCGGCACGAGCGCGGCCAGCAGCGTCGCGACCGCGTCCCCGTCCAGCAGCGCGTGCCCGTGCTTCGAGATCATCACGGGATCGACGACGAGATGCGGGATCGCGTGACGCCGGACGGCGTCGGCTACGGCCGCGACGATCGCGGCGCTGCCGAGCGCGCCCGTCTTCGCGGCGGCGACCGGCAGGTCGCTCGCGACGGCGTCGATCTGCGCGACCACGAGATCCGGCGCGAGCAGATCCACGCGCACGACGCCGGTCGTGTTCTGCACGGTCACGAGCGTCAGCGCGCTCGCGCCGTACACGCGATGGCGGTGGAAGGTCTTGAGATCGGCCTGGAGGCCGGCGCCGCCGCTGGGGTCGGAGCCCGCGATCGTGAGCGCCACGGGAGGAGTGGAGGCCGTCATGTTGCCTTCGGGTTCCGGAGGTAACGTATCGGCCGGGGGGAGCGGAGGGAAGTCGATGGAGACGGCCATGCAGCTTCGCCAGATTTCCTGGGACGGCGCGGGGGATCCCGGTGAGGGGACGCTGCGCGCGGCGCTCGAGGCCGAGGGCTTCGAAGTGCACGTCTGGCGCGATCCCGCCGATCGCGTCTACGGCGATCACCACCACGAGTGCGACGAGAGCCTGTGGCTCGTGCGCGGCTCGCTCGTGCTGCGCATCGAAGAGCGCGAGTACCTGCTCGGCCCGGGCGACCGCCTGCTGCTGCCGGCCGGCGTGCCTCACACCGCACGCGCGGGTCCGGATGGGGCGATGTATCTGATCGGCACCAGGTTGCGCTCGTAGCCCTTGCGTCTGGTCGCGATCTCCGAGCCTGGTTTCTGTGCAATTCCCTTCTTCGGCGTGACAGGGCCGACCGCTCCGACGGAGCGGTCGGATGGGTTAGGTTCGGGCGCCCGATCAGGAGCCCTGATGCCGCCCCTCCGCGTTCGCACGGTCCCCGCCGCCCTCGCCATTGCCGTGATGACGGCGGCGTTCGCGATCGCGCGCCCCGCCGCCGCGCAAGACGTCACGTCGATTCCGCTCGGCCCGAACGGCATCGGACCGTGTTCCGGTGCGGCGATCACGCCGTCGCAGGTGATCCAGGGCCAGTTTCCGCTCGCGCTGATGGGCTCGTACGTGATGGTGCCGATCGAGGTGCCGGCGGGAACGACGCAACTTCGTGTCAAGTACTGCTGGGAGAGCGGCGGCCATACGGTGGACCTCGGCATCTGGCAGGCGCGCGACGGCTCGACGCCGTGGGGCGAGGCGCAGTTCCGCGGCTGGGGCGGATCGAGCCATCCGGACGTCGCGCTCTCCGCGCAGGGATTCTCGACGGAGGAGGAGTATCTCGCCGATCCGAAGGGCTACGTCCCGGGTCGCACCACGCGCGGCTTCCTGCCGGGTCCGATCGGGTCGGGCACCTGGGCGATCGAGCTGGGCGTGGCCGCGGTCGTCGGGCTCGCCGAAGGCGACGAAGACGGCCTCACCGACTGGCGCGTCGAGATCGAGACGTCGAGCGATCCGGCCTTCGCGGCCGAGCCGTACCAGCCCGCGTCCTACGACGAGACGCCCGCCATCGAGGCGCCCGGCTGGTACGCCGGCGACCTGCACGTACACGCCGAGCACTCCGCGCTCGGCGACGCGACGATGAGCGAGACCTTCACGGATGCGTTCACATCGCTCGACGAGGGCGGCGCCGGTCTCGACTTCATCACGCTCACCGACTACGTGACGTCCTCGCATTGGGGCGAGATCGGCCGCTACCAGCAGCAGCACCCGGGCAAGCTGATCGCGCGCAGCGCCGAGATCATCACCTACCACGGCCACACCAACGGCCACGTCGCGCTCGAATACGTCGATCATCGGATCGGAGGCCCCGTCTACGAGCTGGCGCTCGGCGACGGCGCGCTCGCGCTGGTGCGCGCGAATCGCACGCCGGCGGAGGCGTTCGCCGAAATCCAGGCCGCGGGCGGCGCCGTGCAGATCAATCATCCGACGATCTGGCCGTCGAACACCGCCGCGAACCGGCGCCGCTGCCGCGGCTGCCCGTGGGACTACACGCCGCCCGAGACCGATTACGCGAAGGTCGACATGGTGGAGGTGCACAACGGCTCGCCGCTCGCCTATGGCTTCACGCCGTCGGCGATCCTGTTCTGGGAGGCGGCCCTCGCGGCCGGTCACCACATCGCAGCGGTCGGCGTCAGCGACGCACACAAGGCGGGCTGCACGCGGCTGCCCTGTGATGCGACGCAATCGCCGGTGGGTCACGGAACCACCGTGGTGTATGCCGAGGAACTCTCCGAGCAGGGAATCCTCGCCGGCCTCCGCGCCGGGCACACCTACGTGAAGGTCTTCGGCAACGACGGCCCCGACCTGCGCTTCGAGGCCGAGGGCGACGGCGGCGACGCGGGCATCATCGGAGACACCGTCACCGGACCGGGCGCGACGTTGCGCGTCAGCGTGTCGAACATCGCACTCGAATCGAACACCCACACGCTGGTGCTGGTGGGCGATGGCGCCGACGTGGATACGGTCCCGGTCGAGGCGCCGGGCGCCGAGCACGAGTTCCGCGTCGAGACGCCCGGGCGCTACCGCGTCGAGCTGTTGCGGCCCGGCGACGGCTGGATCACCGCGCTCACGAGTCCCATCTGGGTGCCCGAGCCCGGTTCCGCCGGTGCCGCGCTGACGGCGCTCGGCGCGCTCGCGTCGCTCGCGCGTCGTCGCCGCTCAGTTGACCCGTCGCAGCAGCTCCCGTAGCGCCGCGACGTCGCGTCGCTCCTCGGCGTCGTCCGGCGCGATCAGCAGCAGGCGTTCGCTGCACGCGAGCGCCGACTCGATCTCGCCGCGCTGCGTGTGCGCGTGCTTCAGGTTGCGCAGCACGCGCGCGAGGATCTCGCGCGGCGGCGTCGGCGCGAGCAGCGCGGGGTGCAGCGCGGCGGCGGGGCCGGCCGCGCGCGCGAGCAGGGCGCGCAGATCGGAGCGCTCGAGCAGACGGCCGTGGAACGCGTCCACGATCGCGACTTCGTGTGGCCCCGCGACGCGCGCGAGGAAGTGACCGGGGAAGCCGACGCCGGCCGCGTCGAGACCGAGGCGCCGCGCGACGTCGACGTACACGATCGAGAGCGTGATCGGGATGCCGAGCCCGCGCGCGAGCACTGCGGAGAGGTACGAGTTGCGCGGGTCGTAGTAGTCGGCGTCGTTGCCGCGCAGGCCGGCGTCGTCGTAGAGGAAGCGCACGAGGTGCGCGGCGCGGGTGCCGGCATCGTCCATGGGATCCAGGTGCGGCGCCGCACGCTCGGCCAGCGCAGCGAGCCGACCCAGCGCTGCGGCGACGTCACACGACGGGTCGCCCTCGGCCTCGATCCACAGGGCGGTCTCGGCGACATCGAGTTGCGAATCCGGCCGCGCGAGCAGCGCGGCGAAGCGCTCGCGCGCTGCCTGGCGTTTCGTGGCGATCGGCACGCTCGGAGTCTAGGATGCGCGCCCATGGTCACCATCGGCATGAACTACCAGGTGCTCCCGGGCAAGGAAGAGGTCTTCGAGGGCGCGTGCCGCAAGGTCCTCGAAGTGATGGACGGTGCGGCGGGCCACGATCACTCCCAGATCTTCCGCGCCATCGACGGCACGCCGGCCCAGTACCTGATCGTCTCGCGGTGGAACGACGAGTCGGCATTCCAGGCCTTCATCCAGTCGGACACGTTCAAGAAAGTGACGAGCTGGGGCCGCGACAACATCCTCGCGGGCCGGCCGAGCCACACCACCTATCGCGAGGGGTGAGCTACCTCCCTTCGTGATGGCGCGCGCACGTTTCTTCGTCCTGCCCCTGTTGCTGGTGCTCGGCCTCGGCTCGTGTCGCGGCATTCCGACCTTTCTCGTCGACGCGGACGTCGACGACGACGGCGTCGTCACGACGGCCGACGTCGCCGCAGTGACGGCCTGTCTCGGCGCCGAGATCCCGCTCGAGCCCGAGGTCCTGGACGCCGGCGGCTGTCCGCTGCGCCCGACGGCGAACGCCTGTGCGGCGGCCGACGTCGATCGCGACGGCGTCGTGACCTTCGCGGACGTCGGGCTCGTCGCCGCGCGCGAGGACGCGGTCGTGTGCAACGGCTCCGAGCTGCTCTGCGAACGCCGCTTCGACGACGTCGCGTACGCCACCACGCACAACGCGATGGCCGCACGCTTCGATCCCTACTTCTACTCGATCCTGATCAGCAACCAGTGCTCGGGCGTTCCGACCCAGCTCGAGGACGGCATCCGCGGGCTGATGCTCGACATCCATCTGTACCAGCCGCCCGAGGCGGAGTTCGCGGACCTCTACCTGTGTCACTCCGACTGCGACTTCGGCGCGCAGCTCCTCGTCGACGGGCTGACCGAGATCCGCGCCTTCCTCGACGGGCACCCCGGCGAAGTGATCGCGTTCATCATCGAGACGAACTCCGACACCGCGCCGATGGAGGCCGCGATCCGCGACGACTTCGCCGAGAGCGGCCTCGTGTCGTACGCGCACGTCCAGGCGCCGGGCGCGACGTGGCCGACGCTCGGCGAGATGGTCGCGGCGGACCGGCGTCTCGTCGTGCTGACCGACGACGGCTCGCCGCAGACCGGCTGCAACGCCGACGGCAATCCCTGCCCCTGGTACCACCCCCTCTGGAGCGGCTTCGCGTTCGAGACGCCCTTCCAGGCGCGCACCGCGGACGAGTTCAGCTGCGCCGACCTGCGCGGCGAGCCGGGCGACGACCTCTTCATCCTGAACCACTTCCTGACCGTCAACATCGGGCTCCCGCGTTTCGCCCAGCAGGTCAACTTCGACCCGCTCCTGTCGCGCCGCGCCCGCGCGTGCTGGGCCGCCCAGGGCCAGATTCCGAACTTTCCGACGGTGGACTTCTACGAGATCGGGCGCGTCGTCCGCACCGCCAACCTGCTGAATTACCTCTGGGGACAGTCGGACGGCGCGTCGCCGCCCTAGGAAGCAGCGGTTAATCTCCGCCGCATGCTCAACGACGAAACCCGACGGCAGATCGACTCCCTCATCGCTTCCGACCGCGTCGTGCTCTTCATGAAGGGCAACCGGAGCCAGCCGCAGTGCGGCTTCTCGGCGACGGTCGTGCAGATCCTCGGCGAGCTCGTGCCCGAGTTCACGACGGTCGACGTGCTCGCGGATCCCGCCATCCGCGACGGCATCAAGGCCTACTCGTCGTGGCCGACGATCCCGCAGCTCTACGTGGGCGGCGAGTTCGTCGGGGGCTGCGACATCGTGCGCGAGATGTACGGCAGCGGCGAGCTCTACGAGAAGCTCGGGGCCGAGAAGCCCGCCCTCGTCGTGCCCGTGCTGCACGTCTCCGACGCGGCCGCGAAGTTCCTGGGCGACGCCGCCGCGCGCGCCGGCCAGCAACTGCACATGCGCATCGACAACGCCTTCCAGACCAAGGCGTATCTCGGGCCGGTCGAAGCGGGCGAGATCGCGGCGGAGGCGAGCGGCTTGACGTTCCACTTCGACCGCGCGAGCGCGGCGCGCGCCGACGGACTGCGCATCGACTACGTCGAGACGCCGCACGGTCACGATCTCGCGATCGAGAATCCGAACGCGCCGCCGGCGGTGCACGCGATGGACGCGCCGTCGCTGAAGGCGCTGATGGATTCGGGCCGCGCCTACCATCTCTTCGACGTGCGCACACCCGAGGAGCGCGCGACCGCCAGCATCCCGCAGGCGAAGCTGCTCGATCCGCCGACGCTCGCCGCCGCCGAGAAGCTGCCGAAGGACGCGCTGATCGTGCTCCACTGCCATCACGGCGGGCGCAGCGCGCAGGCGGCCGAACACTTCCGCCAGCTCGGCTTCCGCAACGTGCACAACCTGGTCGGCGGCATCGACGCGTGGTCGCAGCTCGTCGATTCCTCCGTGCCGCGGTACTAGCCCCGTGGTCTTGAAGATCATCGGCGCCGAAGACGGCGTCGCGGAGCGCATCGAAGCCGCGATCCGCGGCGCGATCCCCGACGCGCAGGTGCAGGTGAAGGCGGGCGGCGCCGCGCACTTCGAGTTGCAGGTCGTCGCGGAGGCGTTCCGCGGCAAGTCGATGGTGCAGCAGCACCAGCTCGTGTACGGCGCGATCGCAGAGCTGATGGCGGGGGGCGCGCCGCCCGTGCACGCGATCGACCGCCTCGTCACCAAGGCGCCTTGAGCGCGGGGCACACCGCGATCGCCGCGCTCGCCCTGGCGGTCGTCGCCGTCGCCTGGCTCGGCGCGCGCGCCGAGAGCGTCGCGCCGGTCGCCGACCCCGAGCCGGGATCGCTCTTCGCACCGCACCACGACGGCCGGCGATTCTTCAATCCCTGGCTGCGCTCCGAGAAGAGCGTGCTCGACTTCCTGCGCTGGCAGTTCTCGTCGAATCCGTGGAAGGAGGCGCGCGCGCGTCCCTCCGAGATCCGGATCGTCGCGAACGACGGTGCGAATCTCGCCGGCGTCGAGGGATCCGCCAGCATCACCTGGGTGGGCCACGCGACGCTCGCCGTGCACGACGAGGGCGACGTCTTCCTCACCGATCCGCATTTCGGCAAGCGCGCGCTGCTGCCGAAGCGACTCGTGCCGCCCGGCATCCCGCTGGAGTCGGTACCGCCGCATGCCTTCGGCGTGATCTCGCACAGTCACTACGACCATCTCGACGCCTGGAGCGTCGAGAAACTGCCCGCGACGATGGGCTGGTACGTGCCGCTGGGTCTCGGCGACTGGTTCCGCGCGCGCGGCCGCTCCGACGTCACGGAGCTGGACTGGTGGCAGAGTGCGAAGCGCGGCCGCTTCACCATCACGTGCCTGCCGTCGCAGCACTGGTCGCGACGCATCGAGCACGGCGTCGACGAGACGCTCTGGTGTACCTGGCTGATCGACTCGGGCGTGCGCCGCTACTTCTTCGCCGGCGACACCGGCTACTTCCACGGCTTCGCGGAGTACGGCCGGCGCTTCGCTCCGATCGACGTCGCGATGCTGCCGATCGGCGCCTACGAGCCGCGCTGGTTCATGCGCGATCAGCACATGAATCCGGCCGAGTCGTACCAGGCGTTTCGCGATCTGCGCGCGGGCCACATGATCGGCATGCACTGGGGCACTTTCGATCTCACCGACGAGCCGCCCGACGAAGCCCCGCGCGCACTCGCCGAAGCCGTGCGCGAGGCGGACGGCGACGCGTCACGCACCGTCGTGCTCGGCATCGGCGAACGCTGGCACGTCCCCGAGAACGCCCGCATCCCCGTCGCCCCCTAGAGGGATGGGCTGCGGCGGATCGCGCTAGCTCTGCACCGCGATCTTGATCTTCTGGCCGTCGCGCAGCGGCTTGCCGGCGTCGATGCCGTTCGCGACCGCCGTCTCCGCGACGCTCCAGCGGTTGCCGGTGCGGCGGCCGAGCTGCTCCAGCGTCTCACCGCGCCGCGCGGTCGTGATGCGCAGCCGCGTCGGGCGGGCCTGCTGGCGCTCGGCGTTCGTGATCGGCGCGAAGCTCTCGACGACGCGAGCGAAGGTCGCCTGGCGAGCGCGGTAGCGCTGCGGCGAGACGAGTCCCGTGATGCGGAAGGTGCCGGCGGGATGCGCGATCCAGGTGACGTCGGCGGCGACGACGCCCTGCTGGCTCTGCGCTTCGGCAAGCGCGCGGAACGCGGGCCAGCCGCCGACGCGCGTGGCGCCGCTCTCGACCACGCGCACGCGGTTCTTCTGCGCCCAGCGCTGCGCCGCGAGCTTCGGGTCTTCGCGCGGACCCTGCATCTCGAGCAGCAGCATCGCGTCACGCTCGGGCGCCATCGCGGCGACGGCCTGCTTCGTGTTGCGCGTCTGCCACTTCGGCGGGAACGTGAGCGCGAGCCCGAGCGCCGGGTGCAGGAAGCGCTGGCCGACGAAGATGCCTTCCGCCGGGTCCGGGCCGACGAGCAATCCGTCGATGCGCTTCAAGTACGCGTCGCGCCCCTTCGCGATCGGCGCGGTGTCGCCGCGCGGCAGCGTCGGCGCCCGCTCGCGTGCGACCACCGATCGCTCGCCCGGCTGCGGGTGCGTGTCGAGGAAGCTCGGCTGGCGCGCCTTGCCGGACCGGGCCTTGCCCTCGCGATCGAGGGTCAGGAGGAAGTCGGCGAGACCGTCGGGATCCCAGCCGCCCGCCGCGGCGAGCTTCTGGCCCACGTCGTCGGCCTGCCGCTCCTGGTCGCGGCTGTAGGCGGCGACGTAGCCGGCTCCCGCGACCTGGCCGAGCTGCGACGCCGCCTGCGCGGCCTGCCCGCCGCCGACGACGCCCGCCGCGATCGTGCCGAGCACCGAGAGGATGCCGACGCCCATCTGGCGCGTCTCGCGCTGCGCGGAATGGCGCGCCGCGACGTGTCCGATTTCGTGGCCGATCACGCCCGCGAGTTCGTCTTCGTCGTTGGCGAGCGCGAGCAGGCCGCGCGACACGTACACGTAGCCGCCGGGCAGCGCGAACGCGTTCGGCTCCGCCATGTCGGCGATCGCGAAGTGGTACTTCACGTCCTGCCGCGGCGAGAGCTTCGCCATGCGTGCGCCGATCTGCTGGACGTAGGCGGTGAGCTTCGGATCGCGCACGATGCCCATCTCGCGCTCGACCTGGGCGGCGGCCTGCTTGCCCGTCGCGGCCTCGCGTTCGGGCGACATGAACACGACTTCCTGGCGGCCCGTGACGGGATTCGTCGCGCAGCTGGAAAGACCGAGAGCGATCGCGAGCGCGAGATGTCGGCGCATGCGGGAAGACTCGATCATCTGCTCCCCGTTGCAAGCCGGGCTTGCAGGACCGGGGGCCCCCGCGTCAGGCTGGGGACGCGAGGTGTCCTTGGCGCAGCGCAAGAGCGATCCGAAGGCGCGCCGGCGCAAGCCGGCGGCGCGGCGATCGACGGCGGAGCGACCGCCGCTCGCAGCGGCGGCGCTGCCGGCGCAAGGCGGCCTGACGCTGCAGGACGTGCTGCTGCGCGGGCTCGGCGCGCTCACGACGGGCGTCGCGGGCCGCATGGCGAGTTCCGGCGTCGGCCTGCGCGTCGGCCGTGCGCTGCTGCTCTCGCCCGAGGCCGCGCGCATGCGGCGCGACGCCGGCCGCACGATCCGCGAGCTGCGCGAACTCGCCGGGCTGACGGTGGACGAGCTGGCCGAGGCGATCGAGCTCTCGGATCGCTCGCTGCTCGGCGCGGTCGAGCGCGGTACGGCGACGCTCTCCTTCGAGCTGATCCTGCGCCTCTCGGCGCTGCTCGCGCGCAACGACCCGGTGCCGTTCGTCGCGAAGCTGACGCGCTCCTACAACCCGGCGCTCTGGAAGCTCTTCGAGAGCTGGGGCATCGGGCGCATCCCGCTGCACCTCGAGCGCGAGCGCCGCTTCCTGAACGTCTACCGCTCGCACGACCTCGCGCGCGATCTGTCCGACGACGCGTTCGAGCGCGTGCTCGACTTCACGACCGCCGCATTCGAGATGGCGCTCGGGCTCGCGGCGGCGGAAGAGAAGCTGCCGCGGCGGCGGCGCCCGAAGGCGCGCCGCCCGCGGCCCTGATCCTCAGAACGTCCAGCGCAGCCGCAGCGCGACTTCGTCGTTGTCGCGCACCGGCGAGAGCCCCTGCTCGGTCCAGTCCGAGCCCGTGCGCCGTCCCGCGCGGTACGGGAAATCCGAGATCGCGCGGATCGGCGGTTTGAACGGCTGCCAGCGGCCGGAGAAGATTCCGGCCGAGAGCGTCACGGAGAGATTCTCGGTGAAGCGGTACGCGATCTCCGGAAGGATCGCGCCCGATCGCGACTGGAAGTCGTACACGAGCGTGATGCCGGGCAGCAGCCGGTCGCGGAAGTAGCCGGTGTCGACGTGGAAGGTGGCGAGCACGTTCCACGGCCCGGGCTGCGTGAAGCTGTCCTGATGGCTGCCGATGTACTGGAAGAACCACTGCGAGTTGAAGAAGAAGGTGCGCTGCGGATTGAGGAAGTTGATGAAGGTCGGACGATCCACCGAGACGGTCAGGTTGAAGGTGTCCGAGTAGGAGAGGCGGTCGAACTCGTCGTTGTCCTCGAACGGGTTGCCCTCGATCCACGTCGTCTCGATGCCCCAGTTCGACTTCGTCTTGTCCTCCGCGAAGTCCGTCGAGAAGCCGAGCACGTTGCGCTTCTCGTAGCGGAGCACGCCGACGCCGCTCTGGTGCCAGTCGAAATCGGTGCGGCCGAAGTCGCCCGTGCCGCCGGCGCGGACCGACTTCCGCGTCGTGTGGGCGATCGAGTAGATCGCCGAGACGTTGGAACACAGATCCGGCCGCGTGTACGAACAGCCGTCGGCGCGGAACAGGAACGCGGGGTTGGCGATCAGCTCGTCGATCTTGCGGCAGGTGCTGATGTCCTGGCCCGGCGCGCACGGCACCTCGGGCTTCGTGCCGCCCGGCGGATCATCGCGCGAGAACGCGATCAGCAGGAGCATGTAGTTGTACGAGAACGCCGCCATCTCGCTCAGGAAGTAGTCGCTGCCGGCGGTCGAGAAGGTTCCGCCCGCGTTGTAGGGGCGCAGCAGCTCGTTCTTGCCGGGACCGTCGCAGCCGGCGTGACCGAGGACGCCCGAGACGCAGCCGTCCACGCTCGCGTCCCACGGGATCGGTCCCATGCGCAGTTCGGTCGCCTCGGGGAACGGCGAGCGCGCACCCGGCAGCGTGAAGGCCTGGCCGTCTTCGAAGCGCCGGGCGACGGCGCCGCCCTGGAAGGGCACCCAGCCGGCGCGGCCGTTGCAGTCGGGCAGCGACGGATTCACGGAGCAGTTCCGGATCGTGCCCGGCTGGATGTTTCCGGCCGGTCCCGCGAAGGCGTCCCAGAAGCCCGAGGTCCCGGGGAAGCCGGGGAAGGACTGGATCAGCACCGAGAGCTCGGCGTTGAGCAGGTCGAGGCCGTCGGTGTCGCAGTTGGTCTGCCAGAACGGACCGCAACCGATCAGGGCCTCCTGCTGCGGAGACGTGACGATCGAGAGGCTGCTGTTGCCGAAGGCCGGGCTGCCGGCCGCGCCGTCGCCGGGATCGCGATTGAGCCGGACGGAAGGAAAGGGTTGCCCGCCGATGAAGAAGTTCTGCACCAGCGCGCGGCCCTGGTTCGAGCCCGAGAGCACGGCGCCGAGCACTTCCGAGACCGTCGGCGGTAGCGGCGGTGCGCCGGGGTTCTGCGAATTGAAGACGCTCTGCGCACAGGCCGAGCGGTCGAGCGCGTTGAAGCCGACGCTCGAAGCGCAGATCACGGCGAAGCGCTGCTGGTTCGCGTGGTGGTGGAGCAGCGCGTCCTCGCCCGGGCCGAGACAGCCCGACGTGTCGCCGTCGAAGCGTCCCTCGGGATCGCAGCCGGCGCGCGACTGCCCGCGGCGCGGCGCGCCGGTGCGCGGATCGACGTTGCGCTCGTAGTAGAAGACCGGATCGACGTACGGGAAGTCGTCGTAACCGTAGAAGTCGGAGATCGCGAAGCTGAAGCGATCCCAGCGGAACTCGAGGCGCGCGCCGAGTTCGATCCCCGAGACGTCGTCCCACGGATCGGGCGGACGGATCTCGCCGGCGAGCACGCTGCCCGCGAGTCCGTGCGCGAAGATGCCCGCCGTCTTGTCGCAGACCGGATTCGGCGTGTACGGCTCGCCGCAGCGCCCGAGGTCCGTCGGCTCCATCTGGTCGAAGTTGAAGGCGGCCTCGAGGCGCACGTCCTCGAGCGGTCCCACGTCGTAGAACGAGTAGACGCCGCGCACCGACCACAGACCGATGCGCGTCTCCTCGAGACTGGCGAGCGTCGCGAGTGCGATGTCCTGCGGATTGAACTGATCGGTGGTGCGGAAGAGCTCCGTCTTGCCCCACACGATGTTCTGCTTGCCCGCGCGGATCCACAGCCGCGAATCGAAGAGCTCGAGATCGAGATACGCCTCCTTCAGCTCGCGCTCGTCCTGCTGGCTGGCGCCCCGGTTCCAGGCGAGTTCGGACTGGCTGAAGTTCTGGTCGAAGTCGTCGAATTCGTCGTGGCGGATCAACTTGGCGACGGCCTCGTTCGGGAGGAAGAGTCCGCGCGGTGTCTCCGGGCCACCCGCCGCACGCAGGCTCGCCGGCACCATCGGAGCGGGCCGGAAGGGCAGGGCGCCCGAGCCGACCACCGGAGCGTCGTCGCCGGTGCCGAGGACACCGTCCGGCCCCGGGCCCGACGGAACGAGCACCGGATTGACGTCGAGCGGATTGAAGGGATTGGCGATGTCGCGCAGCGCGCCCATCGGCGCCACCCGGTTCTCGGGCAGGAACGGACCGAGAACCTGCAGCGACGAGCCGTCGGGCTGGCCCTTCGTGCTGCGGAGCCCGAAGCGATACTCGTTGCCCGGCCGCACGTAACGCCCGAAGACGTAGAAGGCGGGATCGTCGTCGAGCGACGGCGTCTGCAGCGGATCCCTGACGCCGAAGAGCGTGTCGACGCCCGGCACGTGCCACAGATACGCCGGCGTGTTGTTGCCGATCACCGGGAAGTCCTTGTCGGCGTAGCCGAGTCGATCCACCGCGATGTTGTGGATGCGGCGTCGATCGCCGTTCGGGATCGTCCCGTTGAAACCGGACTTGCGCGCGCCGGTGTTCCGCGAAGGGAACTTCTCGGCGTCGTCGCCCCACGCGTTGACGGCGGGGAACATGCCGCACCCGCCGGTCCAGATGCAGTCGTAGCGTGCCTCGAGCTTCACGAAGCCCGAGATCAGGCTGAAGGGTCCGAAGCCGTCGGGCGCGATGTTCAGGTCGGATTCGACGTTGAGGATGTTGTACCACTGCGACAGGTCCCAGCCGTCGTTGGCGTCGTAGTCGGCAGCGATGCCGCGGATCTGTTGCTCCACGTTGCCGTGGATCTCGATGCGGCCGTCGAAGAAGTCGATCGCGCGTGCGGCGTCCGTCGCAGGAAGCGTGCCGACCACCGCGACGAGGAGGGGCGCAATGGCCCGCCCGAATCGAACTCGCAAGAAATTCCGTCGAGACGCCATTCGGACCCCCTCCCGCGTGAGCGCGCCGCCACGATATCCGAGCGCGGGGAAGAGATGCGAGGGTTTTCTGCGCGTCAGTGGCTCGCAGGGATCTGCTGCGCGATCCACTCGTCGACGACGCGCTCGAGCAGCTCGAGCGGAAGCGATCCCGAGCCGAGCACCGCGTCGTGGAAGGAAGCGAGATCGAAGCGCGCTCCGAGCGCCTGCTTCGCGCGGTCGCGAAGATCGAGGATCGTCAGCTGGCCGACCTTGTACGCACAGGCCTGGCCCGGAAGCACGATGTAGCGCTCGACCTCGGCGACGACGTCCGTTTCGGGCATGCCCGTGTTGGCGAGCATGTACTCGATCGCCTGCTCGCGCGTCCAGCGCTTGGCGTGCAGCCCGGTGTCGACCACGAGGCGCGCGGCGCGGAACACCTCGGCGACGAGCGCGCCGAGCCGGTCGTACGGAGTCGGATGGAAGCCCTGCTCGAGCGCGAGGCGCTCGGCATAGAGCGCCCAACCCTCGGCGTACGCCGTGAAGGGCACCACGCGACGGAAGATCGGCAGGTCGGGCAGCTCCTGCGCGATCGCGATCTGGAGATGATGACCGGGGATCGCCTCGTGATACGCGAGCGTGCGCATGCCGAAGGTCGGGATCTCGCGCACGCTGCGCAGGTTCGCGTAGAAGATGCCCGGCTTCGATCCGTCGAGGGGCGGCGGCATGTAGTAGGCGCCGGGCGCCGAGCGTTCCTTGAAGGCGGGCACGCGCTCGACGACGACGGGCGCCTGCGGGAGGCGCCGGAAGAGCGCGGGCAGTCGCGGCGCGGCGTCGTCGATGATGGCGCGATAGCCCGCGAGCACGGCCTCGCGTCCCGCGTCGGTGTCGGGGTGCAGGAAGCGCTCGTCGCGCTGGAGTTCGCGCAGCCAGTCGCCGATCGAGAGCGGCTCGGCCACGACGTACCCGGGGCCGGGCAGCGCATTCGTCTCGCTCGCGAGACCCGGGATCTCCTCGCGGATCGCGCGCATCTCGGCGTGGATCCGCGCGACTTCGGCGAGTCCCAGCGCGTGGATCTCTTCCGCGCTCTTCGAGGTGGTCGTGTGGTAGCGGAGCGCCCAGCCGTAGTAGGCCGCTCCGTCGGGATGCTTCCACGCGCCGACCTCGTCGCTGGCGCCCGCGCGCGCCGCGGCGAGATGGGCCGCGAGGCGCCCCCACGCGGGCAGCACCGTCGTCTCGACTTGCGCGCGCGCCGCTTCGAGAAGCGCCTCGCGCCGCTCGGGCGCGAGCGACTCGATCTTCGCGAGCTTCTCGGCGAAGCCGGTCACGAGCACGTTGCGGTCGGCGCCGCCGCTCCGGAACGTCTCGATCTGCGCGAGCACGCGATCGACGACGAAGCGGGGCGGCACGATGCCGATCGCGGCGCGCTGCTCCATGCCGTCGATGCCCTGGTCGATCGCGACCCCGAGCTGCGCCACGCGCGTGACGTAGTCCTCGGCGTCGCGTGCGTCGTAGAGCGGGTGCACGTTGAGCAGGAAGTCCGGCAGCGACACCTGCAGGCCTTCGAGCTGATCGATCGGGTAGTCGTGCAGCAGGAAGGCCTCGCCGTCGGCGTGGATCTGGAGGAACCAGTCGAGGACCTCGGTCGAGAAGCGCTGCGCGTGCGTCTGCTCGTCCGGCGCGTAGCTGCGCAGCAGGCGCAGGTTCTCTCGGACGGCCTCGGCCTCTTCGCGCTCGGCGGCGACGGAGAAATCGTCGAGGTGGCGATTGTGGGCACGGATCCCATACGGCTCGAGCACCCGGAGCTGGGTCAGCAGCATCGGATGCCGCGCGAGCAACTCGAGGAAGACCCGCGTGTAGAAGTGATCGATCGACCAGGGCCGGCCCCAGATCGTCGGCACCGCGAAGAGCGCGATGCCCAGCGCGACGAGCGTGGCGCCGATGGCCGTCCAGCGAAGCGCGCGACGCATGCTTCGTTCCCCCGGCGGCGCAACGTAGCCGCACCTGCGGGTCGATCCTACTCTCGGCGGCCGCCATGCACTCCGCGAGCGCCGCCGATCCCGCCGCTGCGGCGCAGCCCGACGGCTCGCGCATCCGCTCGCTCGACGGATTGCGCGGTGTCGCGGCGCTGGTGGTCGTCGCGTTCCACGTCTCCGATCTCGTCGCCTGGGATCCGGCCGTGCGGAGGATCGTCGGCGTGACGCCGCTCGGCGTATTCATGAACGGTCCCGCCGCCGTGCACGTCTTCTTCGTGCTCTCGGGCTTCGTGCTCTCGCATTCGCTGCTGGGCGCGCCGGGTGTCGCGGGCACGCTGCGCTACTGCGTGCGTCGCGTGTTCCGCATCCATCCGCCCTACATGGCGGCCGTGCTCTTCGCCTGGGCGCTGACCTTCCTGCCGCTGGGATCGCCCGCCGAGACCGAGGTCGCCGGCGTCGCCAGCCTGCGCATTCCGCTCGAGCGGATGCCGCTCGCACTCGCGCTGCCGAGCAAGGCGTTCGGCCAGCTTCCCGTCGGTTGGTCGCTCTACGTCGAGCTGGCGATGTCGCTGGTGCTTCCGCTGCTGCTCTGGATCGCCCGTCGCAGCGATCCGCTGGTCGTCGTCGCGATCGGTTTCCTGTTGCCGCTCCATCCGCAGGCCGGATTCCTGGTCTTCACGATCGACTTCGCGGTCGGCATGGCGCTGTACCTTTCGCGCGATCGCATCGCGCGCTTCGTGCCGCAGGGCGGTGTCGCAGCAGGGCTCTGGGTCGTGGCGGCGCTGGCGCTGTTGCAGACGCCGGCTCTGGGAGGAGCGGCCGGCGTTGCGCGCACGCTCGCCGAGCACCAGCCGCCCGGGTGGCTGGTTCCGATTGCGGCGGGCTCCGCGCTCCTGACGCTGGCCGCGCTCGAGATGCCCGCCGTGCGGCGCTGCCTGGCGTCGCGCGCCGCGGTCTTCCTCGGCCGCATCTCGTACAGCCTCTATCTCGTGCACTGGAGCGTCGTGATGCTGCTCGGGCGCCTGGTCGGCGCGCCCGATTCGGCGTTCACCGCCGTGCTCTTCTTCGCGATGGTGACGTGCGTGTCGTGCGGCGTGGCGATGCTCGGCTGGCGCTGGGTCGAGCAGCCGTCGATCGCGGCCGGCCGCGCGCTGCTCGCCCGGCTCGCACCGCGCGCGTCGAAGGCGGCGGCGTGAAGGGGTTCGGAGCCTTCGCGTTCGCGCTCGCCGGCGCGCTCGCGCTCTCGCTGCCGGCGGTGCTCGCCGGGCCCAAGCTCTATCCCGACGCGATCGAGTATCTCGGCATCGCGTGGAACTGGACGCAAGGGGCCGGGCTCGTCGATCCGGTGCTCTACTCGTATTACCTGCCCGGCGTCGCGCCGCCGGTGCCCGCGCTGGTGATGCGCGCGCCGATCCTGCCGGCCCTGCTCGCGCTGCCGTTCGCGCTCGGCGCCGAGCTGCGCACGGTGCTGCTGTTGCACGCGTTCGTCGCGGCGTTCGTCGGGGCGCTCGGCGTGTTCGTCGCGCGCCGGCTCGGCGGGATCGGCGCCGCGTGGGCCTTCGCGATCGGATTCTGTCTGTCGTTCCCGTGGATCTTCGCCACGCAGACGCCGCTCACCGAAGCGCTCTCGATCGGTTTGCTGGTCGCGCTCGCGGCGCTGGCGGAGCGCGCCTGGCGCGACCCGCGCGCGGCGGCGGGGTTCGCGCTGCTCTGCGCCGTCGCGTGGCTCGCGCGGCCGAACCTCGCCGTCGCGGTGCCGGCCTTCGCGCTCGGCGCTCTGCTCACGCGCGGACCGCGCGGCGCGCTTCGATCCGCGCCGCTCTGGATCGCGGTGCTCGGCTTCTTCGCGTTGCAGCAGGGCGTCTCGATCGCGCACCGCGCGACGACCGGCTTCGCGCCCTACGCGCACTACGGCGTGCTGCTCGAGACGACGAGCGCGGGCGAGGCCGGGCTCTACCAGACGCGCTTCGTCGGCTGGATCGCGTGGGTCGGCGCGCACGCCGATCCGGTCCGCGCCGCCCTCGCGTGGAACGCGCGCGAGGTGCTGCGCCTGCTCTTCGTGTTGCCGGACTACCACTACGTCGGATGGCTGCTCGCTCCCGCGCTGGTGGACGCCTGGCGCCGTCGTGACGCGCAGCGGCCGCTGCGGCTCTTCCTGGCTGCGACGGGCCTCGCGCTGCTCGCCGTCGTCGCGATCAGCTGGGGCGCGATCGATCCGCGCCGGCTGCTGCTGCCCGCGGCGCTCTGCTTCTGGCTGCTCGCCGCGAGCTGGCTCGCGCACGCCGCGCGCCGCATGCCCGACGCGCGTCTCGCGGCGGCACTGCCCGCGCTGGTCGTCGCCGCCGCGTGGCTGCTCTCGCCGAGCGCGGCCGGCACGTCGCGCGTCGCGCGACAGGCCTGGGCGACCCACCAGCGTGTCGGACCGAAGAGCGTTCCCGAGCAGGGATTCACGCCCGCGCTGTGCGCGCGGATGGATCGCGACGCGATCGTCGCGTCGCCGGATCCGTGGAGCGTGTATCTCGCCTGCGGCAACGCGGGCTGGGTGCTGCCGCGCGATCTCGATTCGCCCGACCTCGTCGCGCGCTATCTCGCCGAGCGGCCGATCGGCTACGTGATCGCGCCGCTCGCAGACGCGCCGCGCTTCGCGGCGTCGCCGCGGCTCGAGCGGCTCGCCGCCGAGCGCGGCCACGTGCTCTTCGGCGTGCGCGATCCGCTGCCGGCGAGTCGCCCGTGGCGCGCGCCGCCGCCTCTCGCAGGCGGCGGCCGCGGACCGGATCAAACCACGCCGAGTTCGTAGACGACGGAATGCGCGTAGACGTCGCCCGGGTCGAGGCGCGCCGACGGGAAGCGCGGCTCGTTCGGCGCGTTCGGGAAATGTTGCGCCTCGAGGGCGACCGCTCCGGAACGCGGCGTGCGAAGGCCTTCGCGAAACGCCCAGCGCCCGTCGAAACAGGTTCCGGTGTAGAGCTGGAGACCCGGAAGGCTGGTGCGCAGCGCCAGCGTGCGGCCGCTCCCGGGCGCGACGAGTCGCGCCGCGACTGCGTCCGGCGGCGCGGCGTCGAGCGCGAAGTTGTGGTCGTAGTCGCCGTCGATCGCGCGCTCCGCGCGGAAGTCGAAGCGGGTGTCCGCGACGGGTTCGATGGCACCGGTCGGGATCTTGCTCGCATCGACCGGCGTGTAGCGCTGCGCCGCGATCGCGAGCCGGTGCGCGTGGACGGGGGTCGCGCCGCCGTCCTCGAGATTCCAGTACGCGTGGCTCGCGAGACTGACGACCGTCGCTGCGTCGCACGTCGCGCGCATTTCGATACGGAGCGCGTTCGCCTCGAGCCGGTAGACGACCTGCACGTCGAGCGCGCCCGGGAAGCCCTGGTCGCCCGCGACGCTGCGGTGACGCAGTGCGACCGCGGCGTCGCCGATCGGCTCGGCTTCCCAGGCGACCCGGTCGAAACCGATCGCGCCGCCGTGCAGGCAGTGCGGCCCCTCGTTCGCGACGAGCGCGTGCGTGCGGCCGCCGAGCGCGAAGC
This sequence comes from Myxococcota bacterium, assembly GCA_025453505.1. Classification (GTDB taxonomy): domain Bacteria; phylum Myxococcota_A; class UBA9160; order UBA9160; family PR03; genus PR03. Next base: position 20,164 of record JALOQG010000003.1, read on the forward strand.
GCGCGTGCGCGATGCGGTTCGCGTAGCGACCGACGATCGCGCCGAGATACGGATGCGGGTCCGCGTAGGCGCGCGGGTCGTCGAAGCCGAGCACCACGTCGCCGAGCCGCCCGCGTGCGTCGGGTGCGCGCAGCCGCATCAGGGTCGCGCCGTGCGCGAGGATCGTCGCCTCGAGACCGGTCGTGCTGCGCAGCGCGAAGCTCCGCAGCGCGTCCGGCGTCATGCCTCTTTCGTGGCCACCAGGTAGGCGATCCACGCGGGATCTTCCTCCGCGTGTCGGCGCGGGCGGAAGATGCCGTTCGGCTCGTTGGTCGCGAGCTCCGTGCCTTCCCAGTAGACGGTGGTGGTCTTGAAGCCCGCCTCGACGAGCAGGTCGCGCAGCTCGCCGACGGTCCACAGTCGCCAGTGGTAGGTCCAGGCGCGCTGGATCGACGAGCCGTCGCGGAACTCGAAGTGGATGTGGCAGGTGGCGTCGTGGGTGATCGGGTCGTAGCGATGCTGGTCCCACACGTACGTGAAGCCGTCGCACTTGCGCCGGTCCTGGCGCTTCTCCATCGACTCCGGTCCGCCGTATGCGTCGATCGCGAACAGGCCGCGCGGCTTGAGCGCGGCATGGCAGCGCTTGAAGTAGCGGAGCAGCTCGGCGCGCTGCTTGAAGAGGAAATAGGAGAAGTTGAAGGCGACGAGGAGATCCACCTTCGGCGTGCGTGCGATCCGCACGTCGTCCTGCACCAGCGTCACGCGTTCGCGCTGCTCGGGCCGCAGCTTCGAGAGGTTGTGGCGACGGCCCCAGTCGAGCGGCTCGGGGTCGAGATCGACGCCCCAGGCGCGGTTCTCCCGGTGCAGCCGTACCCACGACGCCGCGAATGCGGCGGTTCCGCAGAAGTCCTCGCGCAGCAGGCGCGGCGTGCCGCCGAGCGCGCGTTCGTACATGCGGCGCACGCGCACGACGTCGCCGTCGGGATCCTGCACGGCGTTCTGGTAGAGGTCGTAGCGATCGGCGCGATCGGCCTGCGTGCGGACGGGGCGCCCCTTGGCGCTCGAACGGCTCGTGTTGCGGCGGATGCGCCCCCCGCTGCTGAAAGTCGGCGCCGCGAGCTGCATTCCGGAACTTCCCCCGTCGGTTTGGCACATGGCGATCGTTCACGAGGCGGCAGAGCGCGCGCAGCTTGAAGTTCGCGAGCGGCTTGCGCAAGGGTGGCGTGCCTCGTTTACATTGTGCGCGATGAAGCTCCACGCCCCCGTCGCTCGCCCGCGGTCCCTTCGGATCCTCGTCGCCGTCGCGATCGCGATCGCGCTCGGGATCGGCGCCGTCGGTCCGCTCGCCTTCGCCGCGGAAGCGGGTCGCGGCATCGAGTGGAGGGACGCCGTCGCGCCGGATCGCTACTTCCAGATCCGCTTCCCCGGTCCGTTCCAGGCGTTCAGCGATCCGGCCGAGACCGAGTCGGGTCACAAGGGGATCACGACCGGCGTGCGCGGAAACGTGCCCGCTGCGTTCGGCGGCACCAACACGTTCGTCGCGAGCTGCATCGCGGCGCCGGACGACGAGCGCAGCGCGAAGGATCGCATCAAGGAAGTGATCGAACGCTGGGAGGCTCGCACCGTGCTCGCCTATCGGAAGCCGGTCGACCTCGACGGCAACCCGGGCGTCGAGTTCCAATTCGCCGACGACGTGAAGGTGCTCCGCTCGCGCGTCTACGCGACCCCCGATCGTACCTGCACGGTGCTCGTGCACTGGAAGCCGTACTCGAAGCCGAGCGAAGCGGACCTCGCGACCTTCTTCGAATCCTTCGAGCTGCTCTCGCGCTGATCGGCGGCGCGGTTGCAGGGCGATCGTCGCAAGGAGGTCGCCACCGTGACCGACGCCGACCCGCGGAAGCTCTCGACCGAGCGTGAGAGCGCGCTCGACGGGCTGCGCGGCGCCGGCGCCATCGCCGTGATGGCGTACCACGTCTTCGATTTCTTCCCGATCCACGAGGGCGTGCGAGCAGCCCTCCTGGCGTCGCCCGTCGGCGTGCTCTTCAACGGACTCGGCGCGCTGCACGTGTTCTTCGTGTTGTCCGGCCACGTGCTGGCGCTTTCGCTCGGCCGCGACGATCGCCCCGCCCGGCTTCCGCGCTTCTACGCGCGCCGCCTGCTCCGGATCCATCCGCCCTACGTCGCCGCGGTTCTCTTCGCGTGGGTGATGACGCTCGGTCCCCGCCGCTTCACGGACGGCCAGGGGCCGATGCTCGCGAGCGCCGCGTGTTTCCATCTCCCCGCGGATCTGCTGCCGCGCGCGTTGATGCTGCCGAGCATGGCGATGGGGCAGCTCCCGGTCGGCTGGTCGCTCTTCGTCGAACTCGCGATGTCGCTGCTCTTCCCGCTGCTGCTGTGGTTCGTCCGGCGCACGCATCCGCTCGCGCTGGTCGCGCTCGGGCTCCTGCTCGTCTGGCCGGCGCACCCCCGCCTCGGCTTCCTCATCTTCACGTTCGACTTCACGCTCGGGATCGCGGTCCATCTCGCGTCGGATCGGATCGGCGCGGCGCTCGTCGCCGCGAAGCGCAGCGCCATCGCCGCATTGCTGGTGCTCGCAGTCGTCCTGCTCCAGCTCCCCTACGCGATCTCGTTCTGGACGACGGGATCCTCGGGCATGCACGCCCGCTACTCCCCGATGATGATCATCCCGATGTCCCTCGGCGCGGCGATCCTCGTGGCGGCCGCGATCCACCGCGGCTCGGTCCGCCGCTTCTTCTCGGGCCGCTGGATCGCCGGGCTCGGCACCATCTCGTTCAGCTTCTACCTGATCCACTTCACTGTGTTGACCTTCCTCGTGTGCCGCTACACCGGATACGACCTGTCGGCCCTCTCGGCGATCGGCGTCGGGGTCGTCGCCTTCGTCATCTCGATCGGGCTCTCGATCCTCGGCTACCGGTTCATCGAACGGCCCGCGATGCGAGCCGGGAGCGCCATGACACGCCGCATGGGCGCGCGGCGGGATCCGCCGCCGCCCGCGCCGGGGACACCGTGCTGATCCACTCCGTGCG
>JALOQG010000525.1 GCA_025453505.1 Myxococcota bacterium
GTCGGGGAAGCCGCTGGCGGCGGCCGTCACGAAGTCGCGCACCACGAAGCCTTCGGTGACGAGCGCCGCGGCGAGCCCGCTGAAGCCGGCGTCGTCGCCGCGCTGGACGTCGCCTTCGCCCTCGCCGCGCGCGACGTAGACCGTGAGCCCGACGTCGCCGGACAGACGCCGCAATCCTTCGTAGATCGCCCCTTCGGTCGGCCGCGTCACGACTTCCCAGCGTTCTCCGGTCGACAGCACGACGGTGTTGGAGCTCGAGAGTCCGTAGCGATCGACGTCCTGCGGCACTTCGTCGAGGATGCGCTCGCGCATCTCGATGCGGTCGTCGCCGGCGGCGAGCGTCTGGAGCAGCAGGCGCGAGGAGCGCGCGCGGTTGTCCTCGGCGTCGACGTAGAGCGTCGCGACCAGCGGACCGGGCAGCGCGTCGATCGCGGCGCGCGTGGCCGGCGAGATCGAGTAGCGCGCGTCGGCCGTCAGGTCGGCGCGCAGGTCCGCGCGCACCGCGAGACGCTCGAGCGCCACGGCGGCGGCGAACGCGAAGAGCACCCAGGCGATGCGCGGCAGCAGCACGCGCCGCGCGATCGGCGAGCCGAGCCCGGGCGCACGCCGGATCCAGGCGAGCGCGGCGGCGCCGAGCAGGCCGATCCCCGCCAGCGCGTTCGCCCAGCCGAAGATCCCGAAGCTCGTCGTCGCGTAGTACGCGCCCGCCGAGAAGAGCAGCGCGATCAGGCCGAGCAGCGCGAGCATGCCCATCGTCAGCGCACCCGCGTCTGATCGAGCGCGAGGCGCGCGAGCGCGAACGCGACGCCGACGTAGGCCGCGAAGTAGACGAGGTCCGCGCCGAGCACGAGCCCTTCCGCGAAGGGTCCGAAGCGCGGGTGCATCGACAGCGGGTCCACGGCGGCGGCGGCCCGGTCCGGCAGGAACTGCGCCATCCAGCGAAAGTCGTAGAGCACGAAGGCGATCGCGTAGGCGGAGATCGCCGCCACGAGTTGGCTCGTCGCGAACGCCGAACAGGCGAGTCCGACCGACGCCAGCGCGATGCCGAGTCCGAAGAGGCCGAGATAGACCGCGAGCAGATGTCCGATGCCGAGTCCGGAGCGCACGATCGACGTCGCCGGGTAGACGAACGAGAGCGCGAGGGCGAGCGCGACGAACAGATACGTGGCGATCAGCTTGCCGGCGACGATCTGGTTCGGTGTGAGCAGCGTGGTCGCGAGCAGCTCGTCGGTGCCGCGCGCGCGCTCCTCGGCGAACACGCGCATCGTGACGAGCGGCACGAGACCGATCAGCGTCAGCGCGAGCGTCTCCATCACCGGCAGGAAGACCTGATCGCGGAGGTTCACGTAGGCGGGCATCGTGTCGCTCTCGAAGCCGCCCATCGAACTGCAAGAAGAGCAGGGCGGTGACGAGCGCGATCGCGGCGAGCGTGAGCCACGCCATCGGCGACCCGAAGAGTACCGCCAGCTCCTTGCGCACGAGCGCTCGCAGCGCGATCAAGCCGCCGCCTCCGGCGCCGGCGCGCGGAACAAGGCGAGTGGGTCGTCGCCGCCGAGCACGACGGCCGTCGGTCCGCACGCGACGAGGCGTCCCTGCGAGAGCACGGCGACGCGCGTCGTCAGCGCGCGCGCTTCGGCGAGGTCGTGGGTGCAGAGCAGCAGCGTGCGCGCGCGCTCGGCCCCCGAGAGCGCGCGCCGCACTTCTTCCTGCTGGAGCGGATCGAGCCCCGCCGTCGGCTCGTCCACGATCAGCAGCGACGGCTCGTGCAGGAACGCCTGCGCGAGGTTCACGCGCTGCTGGAAGCCCTTCGAGAGATTGCCGATCGGGCGGCGCAGCACGTCGCCGAGCGCGAAGCGATCGACGACCGCGTCGATCGCGCGTGCGAGAACGGGGCCGGTCATGCGGCGCGCGCCACCCGCGAAGCGCAGGAATCCCTGCACCGTGAGTTCCGGATAGAGACGCGAGGTCTCGGCCGCAAAGCCGATCCGCGCGTGCACGGCCTCGGCGTCGGCGACGGGCGAGAGCCCGTCGACGTGGACCTCGCCGCTCGAAGGCAGCAGATAGCCGGTGATGAGGCGGATCACCGTGGTCTTGCCGGCGCCGTTGGCGCCGAGCAGGCCGAACGCCTCGCCCGGCGCGATCGCGAGATCGAGGCCCGCAATCGCCACGCGATCGCCGAAGCGTCGCGTCGCGCCGATCGCCTCGACCGACGCGCCGCTCACAGCGTCTCCAGCATCGCGAAGTAGTCGGGCCAGGTCTTGGCGACGCAGCTCGGGTCGCGGATCACGACGTCCGGGATGCGCAGGCCTGCCAGCGCGAACGACATCGCCATGCGGTGGTCGTCGTAGGTGTCGATCGCGGCGCCGCGCAGCGGACCCGGCTCGATCGCGAGCCAGTCGGGGCCGGCCTCGGCGCGCGCGCCGAGCTTGGCGAGCTCGCGTTCGAGCGCGGCCAGCCGGTCCGTCTCCTTGAGCCGCAGGTTCGCGACGTTCTCGATGCGCGTCGGGCCGTCGGCGAAGAGCGCGACCACCGCGAGCGCGAGCACGGCGTCGGGCATCTCGTTCATGTCGACTTCGATGCCCGAGAGCGTCCCATCGTTCGCTCGTTCGACCGCGATCGAAGTCGCATCGCGCGTGATCGTGCAGCCCATCCGTTCGAGCACGTCGACGATGCGGAAGTCGGACTGCAGCGAGCCCGCGGGCACGCCCTCGACGCGCACGCGGCCGCCGGCGATCGCGGCAGCGCAGAACGGATACGCGGCGGCCGAGGCGTCGCACTCGATCGACCACGCACGGCCGGCATAGTGGCGGCCCGCCTCGACGTGGAGCGATCCGCCCGGCAGCCAGCGCGCGGCGGCACCGAACGCCTGCATCGCCTGCAGCGTGAGATCGACGTAGGGCGTCGAGACCACGACGCCGCCGATCGGATCGAGCGTGACGTCGGCGCGCGCGTAGGGCGCGGCGAGCAGCACGGCGGAGACGAACTGGCTCGAGCGGCGCGCGTCGATCGGCGCGCGGCCGCCCGCGAGTCCGCCGCCGTGCACGCGCACCGGCGGACAGCCGCGCTGGCCGAGCACTTCGAGCTTCGCGCCGAGCGCGACGAGGCAATCGGTCAGGTCGTCGATCGGGCGTTCGCGCATGCGCGGCGTGCCGTCGATCACGACGGCGCCGTCGGCGAGCGTCGCGGCGGCGGTGAGGAAACGCGCCGTGGTGCCGGAGGCGCGCGCGTCGAGCGGGGCCGCCGGTGCGCACAAGACGCCGTTCGCGCCGCGCACGCGCCACGTGTCGCC
>JALOQG010000142.1 GCA_025453505.1 Myxococcota bacterium
CGGGATCGTCACGACATCGCTCTCGCTTGGCATGCGGGCTGCTAGGTAGGACTGCGAAACCAACCCCCACCCCCCCCAATGGAACTCGTGGGCGGTCCGAGGTCAGGATGGCCAGCATGAAGCGCGGAGTCGGTTACTGCGAGAACACGGATTGCGAGGACTACGCCAAGGGCGTCTTCCTCTTGAACCACGGCGACACCTTCTACTGCCCGCGCTGCCGCCAGCTCGGGAAGGTCGAGAAGGAGCGCGGGTTCTACACCGGGAACTCGGACGTCTTCAAGGAAGTGCGCGTCGAGTACAACTTCGATCCGATCAACGGCGTCTACCGCGAGATCGGCATCGTGCGCGACGAGAGTCTCTGGGGCCGCAACAACGTCTACACGTTGCAGAGTCCGCTGATCAAGACGGAGAAACGCGCGCTCAAGGTCGCCGAAGCGATCCTCGCCAACCTGAACCGCTACCGCGGCCTGCTCAACGGCGACGAGATCCCGCGCACCACCGAGATCATCCTGTCCTTCGACGAGCCCTACGAGGAGTTCCAGCGCAAGCTCGGCCAGCTCTCCAAGGAGTGGGAGGCCAGCGGGTTGCGCGAAGGTCGCCGCTGAAAGATCGACCCACCGTCCTCTCGATTCCCGATTCCAGTTTCGAGTGACGGCAGGCCGAAGGCGGGCCCGGCATGCATGCCGGGCCCGTTTCACATGCGCGCTCCGACGCGCCTCGACCGATCAGCCTCTCCATCGCGTCGCGAGATCGATGCGCGCCCCCGCCAGGATCGCGCCGAGGCCCTGATGCTCGCGGCGGTGGACGGGCGCCACTCGCGCGACGAGCGCGTCCTCGAGCGGGCCGCGAAACCACGGGAAGATCGTGGACGGCAGATGCGCCGCATCGAACCAGCGCACGTCGGGCATCTCGCGACACGCGCGCGCCGCGCCACCGACGGCGCGACACGCGAATACGCGCGCCTCGTGCCCGCGGAAACCCGTGCGTTCGTAGACGCCGACGAGGCGATCGATCGCGATCTCGACTCCCGTCTCCTCGCGGACCTCGCGCGCGAGCGCATCCTCGTCGCTTTCACCCGATCGAACGGCGCCGCCCGGCAACTCCCAGCCCCGGAGCTCGCGTCGCGTACAGAGCAGGATGCCCGCGTCGGATCGGACCACGGCCTGCACCACGCACGCGCGTCCGGCGCCGCCGAGCGTGCGCGGAGCCAGCGCCTCGAAGGCGACGTGCGCGTACGCGGGCACGAGCCCGAGCAGCCGCCTCGTGCGCCCGGACACGGGCGCGCCTAGGCGACGATCTTCGAGAGCGGGTACTCGACGAGGCCCGTGGCGCCGCACGCCTTGAGCTTCGGCAACAGCTCGCGCACGAGACGCTCTTCGATCACGGTGTTCACCGCGACCCACTTCTCGTCGGCCAGCGTCGAGATCGTCGGCGTCGCGAGCGCAGGCAGCTGGCCCAGCACCTCGTCGAGGGTCTTGCGTGGCACGTTCATCATCAACCCGACGCGATCGATCGCGGTGATCGCGCCGCGCAGCAGCAGGAGCAGCCGCTCCATCTTGTCGCGCTTCCAGGCGTCCTGCACCGATCCCGGATGCGCGATGAAGCGCGGCGTGCTCTCGAGCACGACGTCCATCACGCGCAGATCGTTGGCGCGCAGGCTCGAACCCGTTTCGGAGACGTCCACGATCGCGTCGGCGAGCACGGGCGGCTTGACCTCGGTCGCGCCCCACGAGAACTCGACCTCGGCCTTCACGCCGTGCTTCTTCAGGTAAGCCTTCGTGAGTCCGACGGCTTCGGTCGCGATCCGCTTGCCTTCGAGATCGCGCACGCTCCGGAACTTCGCGTCTTCCTTGACGGCGAGCACCCAGCGCACGGGCCGATAGTTCGGCCACGGCGCCTTGAGGTCCGCCAGTTCCTTCACCTTCGCGTTCGTCTCGAGCACCCAGTCGAGCCCTGTGATGCCCGCGTCCATCACGCCCTGCGCGACGTAGCGCGCCATTTCCTGCGCGCGGATCAGGATGCACTCGATCTCGGGGTCGTCGACGGTCGGATAGTAGGAACGCGACGTCACGCCCACCTGATAACCGGCGTGGGCGAAGAGCTTGACGGTGGTGTCCTGGAGGCTGCCCTTGGGAATGCCGATTCGCAGCACGCGGCCCTGTTGCGCCATCAGCTCCCGTAGACCTCCTTCGGATCGAATACCTGCTCGCCCTCGTCCACCCATTGCGCGCCGTCCCAGCGCCGGAAGAAGCAGTGTCGCTTCCCGGTGTGGCATGCGGCGCGCCCGATCTGCTCGACGCGGAACAGCACCGCGTCGCCGTCGCAGTCGATGTGGATGCTCTTCACCTTCTGCACGTTCCCGCTCTGCTCGCCCTTGTGCCACAGACCGCGCCGGCGGCTCCAGTACACGACCTCGCCTCGGTCGAGCGTCGCGCGCAGCGACTCCTCGTTCACGTGCGCCACCATCAGGATCTCGCCGGTCTCGTGATCCTGTGCGATCGCCGTGACGAGGCCGTTGCCCTTGGCGAAGTCGAGCGAAGCGAGGGGATCCATCGCGCGGCGCGCGTGCGCCAGGCCCTCCGGGTCGTGGGGTGGGCGAGGAACCTACCCGCCCTGCAAGGCCCCCGCCAGACGCTCGCGCAGGCCCGCGAGCGCATCGAAGGCGGGACCACGGACATAAGCGGACTCGCGCGCGCCCGGCGGCCGCTCCTTCGTGAGGATGCCGCGGCGCACCAGTTCTTCGAGCGCGCTCTGGAACGTCGCCTGGTTCGACACCTCGGCGGCCTCGATCTCGCCGAGCAGCTCCGCACGCGCGAACGCGTCGGCCGCGCGGCGCGTCACGCGACGTCCGGCTCCGAGATCGGGATCCGAGAGAACCGACGAGAACGCCGCGGCATACACCTCGACGAGACCCCGCGTCTGCATTTCGAGCCGACGCAGATACGGAGCGCCCTTCTCGCTCGCTCGCCAGCGACCTTCGTGGTGCTCCACGACTTCCAGTCGTTCGAAGTAGTCGAGGTAGGCCTCGAAGTGCGCCGCCAGCACCAGCGGGCGATTGGTGAAGAGTTCGTTGTGGAAGAAGTCGAGCCAGAAGCGCAGATCCTCGCGGAGTTCGTCCTGCGTTGCGCCCACGAGCAACCGCCGCGCCAGGAAGCTCGGCGCCGCCATGAAGTGGAGGATCCCGTTGCGGTACAGATCGAGCACGCGGCGCTTGCCCTGTTCGTAGTAGAGGATCTCGCCGCGCGGGTCGGGTTGTGATTCGATCAGATCGCTGCGCAGCAGCGTGGCGATCGCATCGTCGTACTCGGGCTGGTCGCGCAGCAGCGCGGGCGTGACGCGCGCATCCTCGAGCCGCAGCAGGTCCACGACCTCCTGCATGCGCTGCGTCAGCTCGTGGCGGAAGAGACCACGCCGCGTCTCGCCGAGGAACGCGCAGGCCGCGACGGCCGTGGCGTTGGCGACCGTGGTGGCGTTGATCCGCTCGACGATGCGGAGACCGAGTTCCTGCACGAAACGGCGCTTCTCCGCCCCGTCCGCTTCGGTCGCCGCGGCGGCGAAGCGGGCGCGCCGGTCGCCGATCGACTCCGCCAGCGAGATCGGCTCGCCGAAGCTGACGTGGGCGCTGCCCCAGCGGCGCCGCAGCACCTTCCGGGCTCGCACCAGACCGAGCACGCTCTCGTCCTTCTTGGCGGCGCCCGCCAGCTCCTCGATCATCGAGCCCTCTTCGATCAGGCGCTCGTAGGTGATCGCGATCGGCACGAAGAAGAGGTCGCGTCGCGTCGAGGCCAGGAACGCCTCGACGTCCCACCCGAGCATCCCGAACTTCGGCGCCATCGTCCGGCCCGTGCGCGAGCGCGCGCCCTCGATGAAGAACTCCTGCGTGAAGCCCTCTCGTACGAGGTACGCGACGTAGGAGCGGAACACTTCCTTGTAGAGCGGGTCGTCGAAGTTGCGCCGCATGAAGAACGCCCCGGCGCGGCGGAAGATGTAGCCGAACGGACCGAAGGCCATGTTCTCGCGCGCCAGGATGTGCGGCGGCACCAGGTGGTGTGCGTAGAGCAGCACGGAGAGGAGCAGGAAGTCGAAGTACGAGCGATGACTCGGCACCAGCACGATCGGGTGGCGCTTGGCGTATTCGGCCACCTTCTCGATGCCGGCGATCTCCACCGAGGTGAAGAGCCGTCGGAACAGCGCCGTGCAGATGATGTTGAGGACGGCGAGGAAGGTCGAGTTCATGCTCGCCGCGATCTCGCGAAACATCTTCTCGGCTTCGGCGCGCGCCGACTCGAGTGAGCGGCCGCGCTGCGTCGCGCGCGCCTCGATCGCCTCGCGCACGTTCGGATCGGCGAGGATGATCTCCTGCACCTTGTGGCGGGGCTTGAGCGTCGGGCCCTCCACCACCTTCTCTTCGCGGTACAGGAACACCAGCAGCGAGCGCCGCACCTTGCGCACGACGGCGTCCTCGCCCTCTGCGCGCCGCTCGCGCGCAAAGCGGGTGAGGTCGATGGGGTCGCCCACCTTCACGGCGAGGTTGTGGTAGTTGACGAGGAAGGAGGCGACCTTCGCGACGTCGGTCGGTCGCGTCGGGGCGCCGTAGGCGAGATTCAGGAAGCGCCGTTCGCTGCGCGGACCTTTCCTCCAGAAGAGCGCCAGCGGGACGATCGCGATCGGCGCTCCGTCCGACGCCGCGCCGACGGCCTCCTTGAGCAGGTCGAGATCCGAGCGCTCCTCGGTCGCGACGTGGCGCCGGCCGCGCAGCCACGAGCGCAGCCGCTCGGTGCGCAGGAAGACGAAGAGCGACGCCGGGCCGCGCAACAGCGCGTGCACGCGCTCGCGCTCGGCCTCGGAGAGGGGCCCGCCCGCTCGCAGCATGCGGCGCCGTTCGAGCCAGGCGCGGAAACGCGCCGCGATCGCCTTGTGGAGCGGCTGGTAGTAGTCGAAGTGGATGCCGTTGGCGAAGGACGAGAGCCGCAGGCCGTGGCGCAGGAAGAGCCAGTTGAAGAGGAAGTAGTCGAGACGGCTGGCGTAGCGCATCACGTACACGACGCTGCCCTGCGCTTCGAGAGCGCGCAGACGTGCGACGGTCGAGTCGTCGAGGCTGATGTGCGGACGGAAGAAGCGCTTCGCGAAACGGCGGAACGCGAAGTTGAAGCGCGACGTCATCGCCGAGAGCGAGTCGCGCAGATCGGTCTGCTTCGGTCCGTCCTGCGGGAGTTGCGACGGGCTTTGCGGGGTGGACATGCGCGCAGGATAGGTCGTCGCCGGAGGGCCGGGCAGTGTGCGCGCAAGTGGACGCAAAACGGGCCGCGCAGGGAGTCTGCGCGGCCCGTCGCGTGTAACCCGGACGTCAGGTCGGCGAGGGCTCAGCCGAGAATCGTGCCGATCTGGTTCGCGATCTCGTTGGGCGTCCAGAGGCCGTCTGCCTTGGTCGCGCCCTCGGTGCGCACCATGCGCATCTCGGAGATCTTGCCGCCACCGACGAAGAAGGCCTTCTTCGTGACGTCCTTGGAGAGATCGCTCGCCAGGTAGACGATCAGCGGCGCGATGTGCGCCGGCGACATCTTGGTCTTGAGCGATTCGTCCTGGAAGCCGCCGAGATCCTCGGTCAGGCGCGTCAGCGCGACCGGTGCAATCGCGTTCACGCGGATGTTGTACTTCTTGCCTTCGAGCGCGAGGCAGCGCGTGAAGCCGGCGATGCCCGCCTTGGCGGCGCCGTAGTTGGTCTGGCCGAAGTTGCCTTCGAGGCCCGACGTCGACGACGTGTTGATGATCGAGCCGCCCTGGTTGCGCTCGCGCATGTGGTTGAACACCGGCTGCGTGACGCAGAAGGTGCCCTTGAGGTGCACCTGCACGACGATGTCCCACTCCGCCTCGGTCATCTTCGCGAGCGTCTTGTCGCGCAGGATGCCGGCGTTGTTGACGAGGACGTCGACCTGACCGAAGGCGTCGAGCGCGGTCTTCAGGATGCCCTGCCCGCCGGCCGTGGTGGCGACGCTGTCGTAGTTCGCGACCGCGGTACCGCCCGCCTTCTGGATCTCCTCGACGACCGCATCGGCCATGTTGTGGCTCGCGCCGGAGCCGTCGCGCGTGCCGCCGAGATCGTTGACGACGACCGCCGCGCCTTCCTTGGCGAGCGCGATCGCCTCTTCGCGGCCGATTCCGCCGCCCGAACCCGTCACGATCGCCACCTTGCCACTCAACAGTCCCATTTCTTTCTCCTTGCAAGAGCCTGGGGGCCGCCAACTTAGCCCGCGTCGGTGGGGGCTCCACCGCACACCCGGCAGCGTTGCTTCGCTACACGAAGAGGATCGTGCGCAGCGTGGCGTGGGGGCGGAAGCCGAGCCGGGCGTAGAGGTCGCGGGCGGCGGTGTTGCCCTGGACGACGGAGAGCTGGACGTGCTCGGCGCCTTCGGCGAAAGCGGAGCGGCACAGCGACGCCACGCCGGCCGCTCCGACGCCCTGCCGGCGCGACCGGGGCCACGTGTAGACGCCCTGCAGGAGATGACCGGCGGAGAGCCGCACGTCCGCGTACCCGACGAACACGACGTGGCCCTCGCGCACGCCCACACGGGCACGATCGATACGCGCCGCGACCCAGCGCCGGAAGCCGCGCGGATCGCCGAGGAACGGATCCGGCCGGCCTTCTTCGCGCAAGCTCGCGCGCGCCGCCTCGACGAGCGGTTCGAGATCGCGCACCTCCGCGGCACGCAGGTGCAGACCGGCCGGCAGCGGCACGTCGCGCAACCACGCGCGATCGAGGACGAGCCCTTCTTCGAGGCGATCCACGAGCGCGCGACGGCCGCGCGCGGCGAGCCTCGCCCAGAGCGCCGCGGCGACGCGGGCTTCGCAGCGCACGAGGCCCGACGCGACGTCGCTCAGCGGACCCAGCAGCGCCTCGCGCACGTCCGGCTCGAGCGCGCTCTCGATCACCAGCGTCGGCCGCACCGACGCGAGACCGACGAGCGCGTCGCCGCGCCAGGCGCCGAGCAGCTCCGGCGCGGCGTCGCCA
>JALOQG010000143.1 GCA_025453505.1 Myxococcota bacterium
AGGAAGCGCGACCCTACATGGCGGCGCTGGCGCTGACGCTCGGACACTACGCGGCGCTCTTCGCCTGGCTCGAACGGGGCCACGTCCGCTGGCTCGCGTGCTTCGCGGCCTGCGCCGTGCTCGCCCTCTACACCCACCACCTCGCGCTGATCCACGTCGCCGTGTCGGCCGGCGTCGCGGCGGCGCTCGCGCTCGGCGTCGGGCGATCGCGGCGCTCATGGAAGCCGCTCGCCGTCGCGCTCGGCTGCGTGGCGCTCGCGTACGTGCCGCAACTCTCCAACCTCGTCGGATTCCTCTCCTCGGAGGAGACCACGGCGCGCCACACGCTGGCGCTCGGGCCGCGTTTCCTGCACGCGGCCGTCCAGCGCTGGGGCAGCGGAGCCGGCGCGACGACGCTGCTCTACGAGGCCTGCTTCCTCGCCGGCGCGCTGCACGTCGCCTTGCGCCGCGACGCGACCGCGCTCGCGCTCTTCGGATGGGTGGCGGGCCCGCTCGCGGCCTTCACCGTGATGCCCTTCGCCAAGTACTTCGACCTGCGATTCGCGATCTCTTCGTTACCGGCCTTCTTCCTCTTCGTGGCGGCCGGTGCGACCGTCGCCGCCCGCGCGGGCGCCGCGCTCGCCGTCCGCGCCGGTCTCGATGCGCGCGCGACCCCGATCCTGCGGGCGTCGATCCTGTGTGCCGCCGCGCTCGCGTTCGCCGCTCCCGCCTGGCGTCTCTACGAGCGATTCCGCGTCGCCGACTGGCGCTGCGGCGACTTCGTCGATCGCGTCGAGATCCTCGAAGCGAACGGCCGCCTCTGCGCCGACCACCTCGTCTTGAACAGCATCTGGGTCGAGCACCAGTGGATCGTGCGCAGCGTCCGGCCCGTGATCGATCTCGCAGCCCATGAGCTCGACGCGTTCGTCGGCTCCTACCGCTTCGAAGCGGGGCCGAAGATCGGCATCGCGCGCAGCGAATCCCACCTCGTCGCCCAGGTGGAAGGCAATCGAGCGCACCGGCTCGACCCCACTGCTCCGACCCGCTTCTTCTACCGCACGCTCGGCGCTCGCACGATCGACTTCGAACGCGACGCGCGGGGCGAGGTCACGTCCCTGGTCGTGACTTCGCGCGACGGCCGCGCCGCGCGAGCGTGGCGGGAGCGCTGACGCGCGGCTCAGAAGCGCAGGTCGAGCGGCAGCGTCTTCGGCACGCGGAAGAGCGACGCGCCCCACTCGATCTCGTCGGAGACGAGCGCGAACTCCTTCGTGCGCGCGACCAGCGCGCCGAGCGCGACCTGCCCTTCCATGCGCGCGAGATGCGCGCCGAGACACAGGTGTGCGCCACCGCCGAAGGCCAGGTGGTCGCGCGCGTTGGCCCGCTCGATGTCGAAGCGATCGGGATCGGGGAAGCGCTCGGGATCGCGATTGGCGCCCCACAGGTTCGCCCATACTTCGGTGTCGGTCGGAATGGTGCGGCCGCCGAACTCGGCGTCCTCGTGGAGCACGCGCAGCGTCATGCCGATCGGGCCCTCGTAGCGCAGGCACTCCTCGACCGCGTTCGGCGCCAGCGCCGGGTTCGCGCGCAGCTTCGCCTGCTGCTCGGGATTGCGCGCGAAAGCGGCGGCGCCGTTGCCGATCAGCCCGATCGTCGTCTCGAAACCCGCGATCAGCAGGCCGATCGACTGCGAGATGAGTTCGCCCGGCGTCAGCCGGTCGCCCGCTTCCTCGGCGCGGATCAGCACCGAGAGCAGATCGTCGGTCAGCGCCTTGCGCCGCTCGGCGATCAACTCGTTGAAGTAACCCGCGAGCGACATGGCGGCGAATTCGGCGCGCTGCTGCTTGTCCTTCGGCGCCATCGTGCCGGCGAGCGCGTGCGTCGCGTCCGCCGTCCACTGCGTGAATCGATCGTGATCCGCGGCGGGCACGCCCAGCATCTCGCAGATGAGCAGCGACGGAACGGGCAACGCGAGATCCGCGATCACGTCGAAGCCGCCCCGCTCGAACGCGCGCGTGATCTGCTCGTCCGCGATCTGCGTCGCGCGCTCGCGCCACTTCTCCGCGGCGCGCGGCGTGAACGCCCGCGAGACGAGATTGCGAAGCCGCGTGTGCGCGGGAGGATCGACGAGCAGCATGAACTCGCCGGGCCCTGCGGCTCCGTCCTGGCGCCGGCGCGGATAGGTGCCGTCGAGGTGCCGCACGCCGCACTTCACGCCGCGCAGCAGGCGCACGCAGTCGGCCCAGCGCGAAAGGCGCCACACGCCGATCGGCGTCTCGTTGACCGGTGCGACGCGGCGCAGGTGGTGGATCGAAGGGAACGGATCGTGGTAGCGCTCGAGATCGCGCATCGAAGTCGGGTCGATGCCGTGGAACGACGGATCGGTCTCCACCGGTTCGGCTGCGGACGAAGTGGTCATGGAATCCTCCGGTGAGCGCGCGGACAGCATAGGGGCTCGGGTACCGTTCGGCGCTCACCCCGCATGGAGGTCCGCATGTCCGCGGCTGCCGAATCCCCGATCACCCCGGCCTGGATGGAACAGGTCTTCCAGCAGACCAAGAACTGGGGCCGCTGGGGCGCCGACGACCAGCGCGGGGCACTGAACCTGATGACGCCCGAGACGCGCCGCGCGGCCGCCGCACTGGTGCGCGACGGCGCGACCGTCAGCTGCGCGCGCGATCTCGCCGTCGAACCTTCGGCCGAGAACCCGCGTCCCGCGCAGCATCACATGCTGGTCGCCGGCGACGTCGCAGCCGAGAGCAGCGCGCGCACCGGCATGGGCGGAACCGGGGACTACGTCGGAGTCGCGTTCCACGGCTTCGCCACTTCGCACATCGACGCGCTCTGCCACATCGTCGTCGAAGGGCGCCTCTTCAACGGCTGGGACGCGTCCGAGGTGCGCAGCACCGGCGCCGCGAAGGACAGCATCGAAGTCGCGCGAGACGGCATCGTCGGCCGCGGCGTGCTGCTCGACGTGCCGCGCCTGCGCGGCGTGCCGTGGCTGGAGCCGGGCGAGGCGATCGGCCCGGACGAACTGTCGCGCGCGGAAGCGGCCGCGGGCCTGCGCGTCGGTCCGGGCGACGTCCTTCTGGTGTCGACGGGACGCGACGCGCGGCGCGTGGAGCACGGCCCCTGGGACGCGCAGACGGGCGGACTCGCCGGCCTCTCGCCGCGCTGCATTCCCTGGCTCGACGAGCGCGGCGTCGCCGTGCTCGGTTGCGATGGCGTCTCGGATCCGCTGCCCGCGTCGAGCATCGAAGGCTGGCCGCTGCCGATCCACCAGTGTTGTCTGGTCGGCATGGGCGTACACCTGCTCGACAACCTCGCGCTCGCGGAGCTCGCGAGCGCGTGCGCCGAACGGAATCGCTGGGAGTTCTTCTTCGTGGTCGCGCCGCTGCGCATCCCGGGCGGCACCGGCTCGCCCGTGAACCCGATCGCGATCTTCTAGGCGAGGCGTTCACGCAGGAAGCGGATCGCGTCCTCGAGCGCCGGGACGCCGGCGGGCACGATGCCGGCCTGCACCTGCCAATCGTGGAACATGTCCGGCTCGACGTGCAGCGTGACGTCCACGCTCGCCTTCCGGGCGCGTTCGGCGAAGGCGAGGATCTGGTCGCGCAGGATCTCCGCGTCGCCGGCCTGGATCAGCAGCGGCGGCAGGCCTGCGAGATTGGCAGCGAGCACGGTCACGCGCGGATCCGAGGCGCCGTCGCCCGCATAGTCGCGCGCCCAACCGACGAGCAGCGCGCGATCGCCGAAGTCGAACGGCTCGTTCGAGATCATCGAGCCGCCGTCGGCGAGCGGATCGGTCCACGGACAGAAGAGCGCCGCGGCGGCGGGCAATCGCTCGCCGGCGTCGCGCAGCGAACACAAGGTCGCGACGCAGAGTGCGCCGCCGGCGGAATCGCCCGCCAGCGCGACCTGCGACGCATCGACTTCGCGCAGCAGCGCGCGCAGCGCGGCGACGCAGTCGTCGAGCGCGGCGGGAAAGCGATGCTCGGGCGCGAGCCGGTAGTCCACCGCGACGACGCGAGCGCCCGCGCCGACGGCGATCCGCACGATCGCGTCGAGCGACATCTCCGGCGAGCCGATCACGTAGCCACCGCCGTGGATGTGGAAGATCGTGCGCGACGGGGCCGGATCGGCGAGCGGCGTGCATTCGAGGCAGCGCACGTCGCCGAATCGGACGTCGCGCAGCCGCACCTGCGCGCGCTGCGGCGAACGCACGGGGAGCAGCGCCGTCACCTCGCGGAGCCATGCGACACCCCGGCGTTTCGAGTGGTCCATCGGCGCGCGCATCGCCGTGAGCGCGGCCTCGGTCTGGAGCGACCAGCTCGGGCGCCGCGGGCCGTGTCGCAGGCGCCGCGCGAGCATGCGCGCCTGCGCGGACCCGACGACGGCGATCACTTCCACGAGAGTGCGCACGCGGCTCATCGAGGCAGCATACCCGCGACATGGACGCCAACCACCTCTCGTTCGCCGCACAGGCGCTCCGCTACTTCCGCCGCGATCACGACGCTCCGTGCCGAACACCGATCGACGCCGCGTGCGCGTGGCGCGGCGCCGATCTCGTGACGCGGACGGACTGGATCGAAGAGCTCGCGCCCGACGAGATCGAGGAGCTCGACGAGGCCCGCGCGGCGGTGCGGGCGCGCGGGCTCGGCCTCGCCGCGGTCGGCCGCGCGGAGTTCCCGCTGCCGGCGCTCGCGGAGCGGATCGCGAGCTGGTCGCGCGAGCTCGCGGACGGCCGCGGCTTCCTGCTCGTACGCGGCCTCCCGGTCGAACGCTGGGGCGACGACGACAGCGCCCTCGTGTACTGGGGCATCGGCCAGCATCTCGGCGAGCCCGGCGCGCAGAGCACGGCGCGCAGCGGCGGCGTGAGCCGCATCGTCTCGTCGGTGAGCGTGTACGACGAGCTGCTGCGCCGCAGGCCGGACCTCGTGGACCGGCTCTACGAGCCCTTCGCGCTCGACACGCGCGACGAGCAGGGCGAGACGCAGCGCCCGTTCCTGCCGATCCCGCCGTGCCGCTTCGCGAACGGCCGGCTCCGCACCTTCTGGCACGGCGACTACTTCCGCTCGGCGCTGCGACACCCCGAAGTGCCGCGCTGGACGCCGCGGGAAGCAGAGCTGGTCGCGCTCTACGAGGAGATCGCGAGCGACCCGGATCTGGTGCTCGAGATGCAGTTCCAGCCCGGTGACGTGCAGCTCATCTCGAACCACACCACGCTGCACGCGCGCAGCGCCTACGACGACTGGCCCGAGCCCGCCCGCCGGCGCCACCTGTTGCGGCTTTGGCTCTCGCTGGCGATCTGACCCGCAACGGCTCGTGAGCGTCAGCTCGCGGCGAGCCGATCGCTCGCGAGCTTGCGCGCGAGATCGCCATTCACCTCGCCCTTGTGCGCCTTCATGATCGCGCCCATCACCTTGCCGAGCTCCTTCTGCGAGGTGGCGCCGCTCGTGGCGATCGCCTCTTCGACCCAGCGCCGCGTCGTCGCCTCGTCGGCGAGGTTCGGCAGGAAGGCCTGGATCACCGCCAGCTCCGCGCGTTCGAGGTCGGCGCGATCCGCGCGGCCCGCGTTCGTGAACGCGTCGATGCTCTCCTGCCGCTGCTTCTCGAGCTTGCGCAACAGGCCGATCGCGACGTCGTCGGGCAGCGTCGTCGCGTTGTCCTTCTTGCACTCGTTGAGGAACGCCGCGCGAATGCCGCGCAGCGCGGCGAGCCGCGTCTCCTGCTTCGCCTTCAGCGCCTCCTTCATCTGCGCGCTCACGTCGTCGAAGATCGCCATGCGGAAGCCTCTCCTTCGCCGCGGATCGCGGCCACCACCAGATCGGGCCGTTCCATCGGCACCAGATGTCCGCACGGAACGTCGAGAATGCGGAACTTCGGGAGCGACCCGAAGACGCGCCCGTAGACGTCGCGCGGGAAGTCGCCGCGCTCGGCCCAGAGCACGGTCGTCGGAACCGAGGCGGCGCGGCGCGCGAGATCGGCGACGTCCACGCTGCTGCTCGATCCGAAGATCGCCGCTTCGACTTCGCCGGGACACTTGAGCTCGACCTGCCCGTCCACACGCGCGCGCAGGCCGTGGTCGACGTAGAGGTCGATCGCGCCGGGAAGCCAGTCGCGGAACAGCGACTTCGCCGCGAAGTGCGCGCGCGCCGCGGCGCGACTCGGCCACACCGAGCGCCGCCGGCGCGCGCCCTCGACGAGTCGCACGAGCCGCTTCGCGCGTTCGGGATCGAGCGAACGCACGAGTTCGGCCGGCGGCGGGATCACGGGATCGACGAGCACGAGCCGTTCGAAGAGATCCGGCCGGCGCGCCGCGGCGCCGAGCGCCGAGGTCCCGCCGAAGGAGTGTCCGACGCCCACGCCGACGCGGCCGCTCGCGTGCTCCGCCGCGAGCCGTTCGGCGACCGCGAGATAGTCGAGCGCAAAGTGATCCCACTCGTACGCGTTCGGGCCTTCGGGCCTGCTCGAATCGCCATGGCCGCGCGCGTCCATCGCGATCACCCGGAACGCCGGCACGAGCGCTTCCGCGACGAGCCCCAGCGTGCCGGCGCAAAAACCGTTGGCGTGGTGCATCAGCACGAGCGGCCCGTCGCCGCCCCAGTCGAGCAGCGCGATCTCGAGGCCGCGCTCTTCGAGCAGGATGCGGCGCTGCTTCGCTTCGATCTTCTGCATGGGCCCCTCGCTGGCGCGCGCCGAATCTAGCAGCCGGCCCTGTATGCTCCGCCGTCGTGGATCTCGATCTCGATGCGGTCGGTTTCGGAGACGCGCTGCGCGCAATCGCGGCCGAGCGGCTCGCCGCCTTCGAGCGACACGCGACGCCGCTCGGCGAGCTGCGCGCCGCCGCCGTCGCGGTGACGCTCGTCGCCGACGCGAGCGGGCGTCCCTGCTTCGTGCTCACGCGCCGCGCCGAGCGCATGAACCGCCACGCAGGCCAGTGGGCGCTGCCGGGGGGACGTCTCGACCCGGGCGAATCGGCGGTCGACGCCGCGCTGCGCGAGCTGTCGGAGGAAGTCGGGCTCGTCGCGGAAGCGGGAAGCGTGCTCGGTCTGCTCGACGACTACCCGACGCGCTCCGGCTACGTGATCACGCCGGTCGTCGTGTGGGGCGGCGCGGATCCGCGCTTCGCGCTCGACCCGCGCGAGGTCGCCGAGCTCCACCGCATCCCGCTCGCCGCGTTGCTGCGGCCCGAAGTGCCGCGCGTGCGCACGATCCCCGAAAGCGACCGCCCCGTGCTCTCGATCCCGCTCGACGTCGCCGACGTGCACGCGCCGACCGCGGCGATCGTCTACCAGCTGCGCGAAGTCGTGATGCGCGGACTCACGACGCGCGTCGCGCACTTCGAGCAGCCGGTCTTCGCCTGGCGCTGAACGCGACGCGAGCCTCTTCCTCGCGTTCCCCCGTATTGGCTACACCGATCGCTGGCGATCGTGCGAGAATCGAGTCCTACGCGACGCCGGGATGCTGGCCCGCGCCCGCGTCCTGTAGCCGACCTGCGTCATGGAGGACTCGGAGACCATGTACGATCGACTCCGCTCCATCGCCCCGCTGCGCTTCGCCTCCGCGATCGCGCTGCTGGCCTCCCTCGTACTCCTGCGGCCGCTCCCGTGCGCTGCGATCGAAGTGGACTCGCCCGACGACCTCGCACTCGCCGATTTCTGGGTCTACGTCGAGGGCACCGGCGGCGCATTCGCGCGAGTCGAGGCGCGCGACACCGAGCCCGTCTCGATCGACATCCAGGACCCCGTCGTGGACGGCGTGATGCTCGAGGGCCACCTGCTCTTGAGCGCCGAGGCCCTGCCCACGGGTCCGGCGACGAAGGTGAACGCCGTGCTGTCCTCCGACGCGAGCGGCGCGATCGACGCCGACCTCGACCTCGCGTCGCTGCTCACCTTCGACCTCGCGGTGTTGAGCGCGACGGCGAGCACGGCCATTGTCGGGATCGTCGGCAGCGGTCTCGGCGGCGCCGCGGGGTACCAGGGCGACGGCTTCACCGGAAGCATGTCGTTGAGCTCCGCCTACGTCACGCTCTACGAAACCAACGCCACCGGCGGCTTCGGTCCCATCGTCCGCACGTGGTACGTCCCGGGCAACTTCAGCACCACGCCCATCACGGGCGATTTCCCGCTGGCCACCAACCAGCTCTACCGGATCAACGTGCGCTCGCTGGCCAGCATCGACATCCAGACACCCGCGACGTTCAACCAGTACGCCTACATGTTCGTGGATCCACAGCTGAGCCTGATCGAGCCGGAGGCGGATGCCGAGCTGGTCGTCTCCCCGAATCTCCCGGAGGCGCTCCCCGAGCCGGGCTCGGCGCTGCTCGGAGGGGCCGCGATCTTCGCCACTCGCGCGCTCGCGCGACGCCGGACGCGGGCTGCGGCGGCGTGACGAGCGGCACCAGCTGCGCGGTGGCGGCGATCAGCCGGCGGCCGTGACCGCGGCGCCCTTCTCCTGCGACGCCTTCCAGGTCGCGAAGCTCTGCCCCGCCGCAGTGTCGCGGCCGGTGAGCGCGATCTCGCGAACGCGCTGCGTCGGGACGTCGTGCAGCGCGGTGCTGCCCTTCGTCCACAGCCGCAGGGCGTCCGGGCCGACGTTCGCGACGTAGCCTTCGACGGTCGCGCCGTCGTCGAGCGTCAGCGTCACGTCGCCGCGGTACTCGAACGCGACGCGCAGCGCCTCCGGGCTCGCCGGCGCCGACCAGCCGCGCGTCGGCTCGGCTTCGGCCGCCGGCGCGACGCGCAGCGGCGTCTGCTTCGGGACGACGGCAGGCGCCGGCGCGCGCGGACCGAAGAGCGTCGCGCGCGCCATCGCGACGAGGCCGCGCCACGAGGAGAACGCGTCGTCCACGGCGCTGGCCTCGAAGCCGCTGTGCACCATGCAGTTCTGGCACTTCGGGTTGCCGCTGGCGTGGCCATAGCGCTCCCACTGCGTCGCCTCGAGCAGCTCGCGATGCGAGTCGGCGTAGCCGTCCTGCAGCAGATAGCAGGGCTTCTGCCAGCCGAAGACGCCGTAGCTCGGCATCGCCCACGGCGTGCACTCGTATTCGCGCTCGCCGAGCAGGAACTCGAGGAAGAGCGGCGACTGGTTGAAGCGCCACCGCTTCCGGCCCGCGCCGCCCGCCGCGAAGATGCGGCGGAAGAGCTGCACGGTGCGATCGCGCGCGAGGAAGTGCTCCTGGTCGGGCGCCTTGTCGTACTGGTAGCCCGGCGAGACCATCATGCCCTCGACGCCCATCTGCATCGCGGCGTCGAAGAAGGCGGCGGTGCGCGCCGGATCGGCGCCTTCGAAGAGCGTCGTGTTCGTCGTCACGCGGAAGCCGCGCGCGACGGCCGCGCGAATGCCTGCGACCGCCTTCTCGAAGGTGCCTGCGCGGCACACCGAGTGATCGTGTTCCTGTGCGAGCCCGTCGAGGTGCACGCTGAAGGAGAGATACTTGCTCGGCGTGAAGAGCGGCAGCTTCTCCTCGAGCAGCAGCGCGTTGGTGCACAGGTAGATGTACTTCCGGCGCGCGACGAGCTCCTCGACGAGGCGCTGGATGTCGGGGTGCAGCAGCGGCTCGCCGCCCGGAATGCTCACCATCGGCGTCCCGCACTCGTCCACCGCGCGCAGGCACTCCTCGACCGAGAGCTGCGACTTCAGCACGTTCGACGGGTACTGGATCTTGCCGCAGCCCGCGCACGCGAGATTGCAGCGGTAGAGCGGCTCGAGCATCAGCACGAGCGGGTAGCGCTTGCGGCCCGCGAGCTTCTGGCGGATCACGTAGCTCGCGACGGTGTACATCTGCGAAATGGGAACCGGCATCGAGAACCTCTACCCCCGTTGCGCGGCGCAGGCGGCCGCGGAATGCGAAACGTCCCCGGCCCAGTCGGCCAGCGCGGGCGCCGCGGCGCGCAGTGCGCGCAAGGCGACGAACCCGCTCTTCACGATCCCCGGGCTCCACAGCTCGTGTCCCGGGCCGTCCGACACGACGCGCAGCACCACGAGCGGGCGGTCGCCCGCACCGGCCGCGAGCCACGCGGACTCCATGTCCACGGCGCGCGCGCCGTGCGCGCGCAGCGCGGCGCGGTCGTAGCCGCGCACCAGCCGCTCGACGCCGATCAGCGCCCCCGTTTGCGCTGCGATGCCGCACGCGGCGAGCGCGGCCCGCAGCGGCGCGGCGTCGATGCGGCGCACCAGCGAGCCGTCCGGCGCGAGCAGCGCGTCGGCGACGAACACGTCGCCGGGCGCGAGCGAGGCGTCGAGCGCGCCGCACACACCCGCGATCGCGAGCGCGGGCGCCGCGTCGGCCGCGAGCCTCTGCGCCGCGCGACGCGAGCGCGCCGGTCCCATGCCGGTGCGCACGACGCGCAAGCGGGCGTCGCCGCGTCGCAGCGCGAGCGCCTCGATGCGCAGGGGCGCCGCCACCAGCGGCGCCATGGCGCTCGCACCTGGATTCATCCGCTGCTCCGGACGTAGCGGCCGAGCGCCATCGTCGGGAAGGTCTGCCGGTACAGGTGGTAGCGGAGATAGAAATCGCCCGGGAAGCCGGTGCCGGTGAACTCCGGCTCGTCCCACGAGCCGTCCTCGTTCTGTGTCTTCACCAGCCACGCGACACCGCGCGCGACCGCTTTCGATCGCGGATCCGCTTCGAGCAGCGCGAGCAACGCCCACGCCGTCTGCGAAGCGGTCGACGTGCCGCGGCCGCGCCACGCCGCCTCTTCGTACGAGCGCAGATCTTCGCCCCAGCCGCCGTCCTCGTTCTGGCGCGTCTCGAGCCAGCGCACCGCGCGCTGGATCGCCGGATGCGTCGGAGCGATGCCCGCCCGCACGAGGCCCGGCACCGCGGCGCCGGTGCCGTAGACGTAGTTGGCGCCCCAGCGTCCGAACCACGAGCCGTCAGGCTCCTGCTGGCGCAGCAGCCACTCGCACGCGGCGCGCGTGCGCGGATCGTCGGCGAGGCCCTCCTCGGCGAGCATCTCGATCACGTGGCCCGTCACGTCGGCGCTCGGCGGATCGATCACCTCGCCGAAGTCGCAGAACGGCAGCTCGCCGCAGAGCGCGCGCGTGTTGTCGACGTCGAACGCGGCGAAGCCGCCGTCCTTGCACTGCATGCCGAAGACCCAGTCGATCGCGCGGCGGATCGACGGCTCGACGGCGCCCTCGCTCGCGCGCAGCGCCATCACCACCTCGGCGGTGTCGTCGATGTCGGGATAGTTGTCGTTCTCGAACTCGAAGGCCCAGCCGCTCGGCTCGAGGTTCGGGCGTCGCACCGCCCAGTCGCCGCGCACGCGCACCTCCTGACCGACCAGCCACGCGGCGCCGCGCCGCATCACCGGGTGATCGGACGCGACGCCCGCGTCGCGCAGGCCGACCATCGCGAGCGCGGTGTCCCACACCGGCGACTGACAGGCTTCGAAGCGGCGCACGTCGCCGTCGACGACCGCGTAGGTGTCGAGCGCGTCGATCGCCTTCGCGAGCAGCGGATGATCGAGCGAGTAGCCCATCAGGTGCAGCGCGAGGATCGAGTAGACCCACGGCGGCTGGATGCCGCCCCAGCAGCCGTCGGCCTCCTGGCGGCGCACGATCCACTCTGCGCAGAGCGCGCGCGCCTGTTCGCGCAGCGGCCCGATCGGGTGCTTCTCGTAGAAGTGCAGCGCGCGGTCGAGCGCGTGGAAGCGACCGGCCCAGTCGCGCCAGCCCGGGACGCCCTTCTCGACGCGGCCCGTCTTCAGCTCGGCGAGATCGAACGGCAGCGGCCAGCTCGCGAAGTCGTAGATGTTGAGCGGGAACCACGACGGCAGCAGGATCACTTCCGGCGGCAGCGCGGGCAGATCGTCCCACGACCACTGGCCGACCATCGCGAGCCAGATGCGCGTGAACACGCGCGACTCTTCGATGCCGCCCGCCTTGCGCACGAACTCCGCCGCGGCGCGCATGTGCGGCGCGTCGCCCGGATCGCCCGCGAGACGCAGCGCGACGTACGCCTCGATCGTCGCAGACAGGTCCGACGGCCCGCCGTGGAAGATGTTCCAGGTGCCGTCCGCGCCCTGCTTCGAGCGGATCCAGCGCGCGGTCGCCTGCAGCACGTCGTGCTTCTGGATGCCGAGGAAGTGCCGCAGCAGCAGGTCCTCGGCCTCCATGGTGACGTTGGTCTCGAGCTCGGCCTTCCACCAGCCGTCTGCGTGCTGGATGCCGAACAGGAAATCGCGCGAGCGCGCGAGTGCCTGTGCGGCGGCGGACGGGGACGGCGTTGCGATCTGGACCGACATCTAGAACTCCCTCTCGACCACGAAGCGGGTCAACTCCGAAAGCTCGTCGCGCGCGGCGGCGGCGATCGGCGCGCGCGCGAGCGCGCGCCGGGCGGCGGCGATCTGGCGGGCGGCCTCGTCGCGCGTGCGCTGCTCGGCGCCGCAGGCGTCGAGCAGCGCGACGCCCTCCGCCAGCGACGTCTCGTCGCCGAGCGCCGCGGGATCCTCGAGCAGCGCGCGCAGCGCGCGCGCTGCGTCGTCGCTTTCGTTCAGCGCGAACACGATCGGCAGCGACGACTTCCGCTGTCGCAGGTCGCTCGCGACCGGCTTGCCGGTGCGCTCGGGGCGCCCCCAGATGCCGAGCCAGTCGTCGACCGCCTGGAACGCGAGTCCGAGCGCGGCGCCGTACGCGTGCAGATCGCGAACCGCGGCTTCGGGACCGCCGGCCGCGAGCGCGCCGATCGACGCCGCGCAGGCCAGCAGCGCGCCGGTCTTCTGGCCCGCCATCTCGAGATAGCGCTCGAGCGACACGTCGAAGCGTCCCTCGAACGACAGATCGAGCACTTGGCCGGCGATGACTTCGGCGGCGGCCTCGTTCAACGCGAGCGCCGCCGCCGCGCGTGCGTCGCCCGCGTCTTCGAGCAGCAGCCGCTGCGCGAGCAGCACCAGCGCGTCGCCCCCGCAGATCGCCGGCCCGACGCCGAACACCGTCCACGCCGTCGGGCGATGGCGCCGCTCGCGATCGCCGTCCATCACGTCGTCGTGCAGCAGCGTGAAGTCGTGGATGATCTCGACGGCCGCAGCGGCCGCGCTCGCGCGTTCCGCAGGCGCGCCGACCGCTTCGGCCGACAGCATCGCGAGCGTCGGCCGCAGCATCTTGCCCGCGGCGCCGCGCTGCGGCTGGCCCGCCGCGTCCACCCAGCCCCAGTGATACTCGACGATGTGTCGCAGCTCCGGCGAGAGCGTCGCGGACGCCGCGGCGAGCACCGGCGTCACCAGCTCGCGCGCCCGCGCGAGCGACTTCGGCGCGGCGTTCGCGGCCGTCACGCCGGCTCCCCGGGCAGCGAGCGCGTGACGCCCGCCGCGACGAGCACGGCGCGCGCGGCGGCCGCGCCGCTGCGCACGGCGCCCTCCATCGTCGCGGGCCAGCCCGTCTGCGTCCACGCGCCCGCGACGGCGAGACGCGGCAATCGCGTTCGGGCGGGCGGCCGCAACCGCGCGGTGCCGGGCACGCCGCGGAAGGTCGCCTCGCGTTCGACGGTGACGAAG
Organism: Myxococcota bacterium; assembly: GCA_025453505.1. Taxonomy (GTDB): domain Bacteria; phylum Myxococcota_A; class UBA9160; order UBA9160; family PR03; genus PR03. The sequence goes on from JALOQG010000143.1 coordinate 13,479, forward strand.
CAGTCGCGCACCGCAACGCCGCGCGCGCCGGGCAGCAGCGCCTCGAACGCGGGCAGGAACACCGCGCGCAGCTCCTCCGCCGAGCGGCCGACCCATGCGTCGGCCGCCGAGAGCGACACGGCGAGGTACTGGCCGCTCGCGAGACCCGATGCCTCGCTGCGGTCGAAGATCCACTGCAGCGGCGTGCCGATCCCGGCGAGGAACGGCCGTTCCATCACGCGCCGCTCGAATACGACGTGCAGGTTCACGATCGGCGCGGCGCCGAGCCCGGCGAGCGAGGCCGCGTCGATGCCGGCCTCGGGCGGAAGCAGTCCCGCCGCGTCGCCCGGCGGTGTCGCGAGGATCACGGCGTCGGCGGCGACGCGCTCGCCGTCCACGCACACGACCGCGTCCGACTCGCCGATCTGGAGCTGCTGCACCTTCGCGCGCAATGCGATGTGCGCGCCGGCCTTCTCGAGCACGACGGTCGCCGGATCCGCGTGCACGCGCTGGAGCGGAACGTTCGCGTAGCCGAGGTCCGCGCCGTCGGGCTCGGTGAGGAGACCCGTCTGGAACACCTTCGCCGCGAGCGCGAGCGACGCCTCGCGTGCGGGCAGATTGACGGTCGGCCGCACGAAGAGATCCCAGAAGCCGTCGATCGCGGCGTCGCTCTCGCCCTGCGCGGCGAGCCAGTCGCCGAAGCGCTGCCCGTCGAGCGCGGGATCCGCGAGATCGAGCGCCCCGAGCCGCCGCGCGGTGAGACCGGCGCGCACGCGCCCCGCGAGCGGCAACCACGGAAAGCGCAGCAGCGTCGGCGCGAGGTGCGCCGGCACCGGGAACGGATGGCGGCGGATCCACGCGACGCGGCCGTCGGGCGCGCCGACCGGAATCGCCAGCCGCGGCTGCAGCGTGACGCGATCCGCCGCGCCGATGCGAGCGAGGAAGGCGCGGTACGCGGTGCAACAGCGCAGGAAGACGTGCTGGCCGTTGTCGATCTCGAGTCCGCGGTGCTGCGTGGACCACGTGGCGCCGCCGAGCCGCACGCGCGACTCGAAGAGCGACACGCGCGCGCCCGCGTCCGCGCACGCGACGGCCGCCGCGAGGCCCGCCAGTCCGCCGCCGACGATCGCGACGTGCGGCGCCCTCACGCCGCCCTCCACGCGCGCCCGAGCAGGCGCGCCCACCACGCGACGAGATTCCAGCGGCGCGCGCGCAGCGTGGACGACGTCACGTCGAAGTCCGCGCGCGCGATCGCGTCGCAGGTCGCGTGTCCGCCCGCCGCGAAGCCCGCGACCGCAACCCGTGCGAGACCGCGCAGCTCGGCGAGCAGCGGCTCGCCCTGCACGAGCAGCATGCGCGCACGCTCGATCTGCAGCGCGACGACGCCGCGCAGGGCGGGAGACGCCGGCGCCTTCGTCAGCTCGGCCTCGGAGCAGCCGAACCGCTCGAGGTCCTCGTGCGGCAGATAGATCCGGCCGCGCGCGCAGTCCTCCGCGACGTCCTGGCAGTGCTCGATCACCTGCAGCGCCGAGCAGATCGAATCCGAGAGCGCGTCGCGCTGCGGTGTCGAAGCGTCGAAGACGCCGAGCACGAGGCGGCCGACGGGGTTCGCCGAGAGGGCGCAGTAGGCGAGCAGAGCGTCCCAGGTGCGCGTGCGCGACACGCGCTGGTCGAGCCGGTTCGCCTCGATCAGGTCGAGGAACGGCTTGCGCGGCAGACCGTGGGCGAGCAGCGTCGGCGTCAGGGCGCGCAGCAGCGGGTGTTCGGCGCGGCCCTCGAAGGCGCGCGCGAGATCACACTCGACGGCGTCGAGCGCTGCGATCCGATCGCCAGGCGCCTCGTCGCCGATGTCGTCCACGAGCCGAGCGAAGCCGTAGAGGGCCATCAGGTCGCGGCGCAGCGCGCGCGGCAGCAGCCGCAGCGCGACCGGGAAGTTCTCGGTGCGCGCCTGCGCGAGCACGGCGTCGGACGCCGGGACCGCCGTCCAGGGCGCTGCGACTTGCTCGACCTCGTTCACGGCTTCTCGCAGCCGGGTCCGAGCGCGCGTTCGGCGAGGCGGCGAATGCCTGCGTTTCGCAGCGCCCGCCGATCCTCGCTGGGATCGAGCAGCGAGAGCAGCAGGTTGCCGTGCAGCGCCGACGCCAGCGCGGCGGCCAGCGCGGCGACGTCGGGATCGTCGCCGGCGATCTCCTCGAGCGAGCCACGCACGTCGCGCACGAACTCGTCCACGAGCCCGAGCAGCGGCCGCTGCAGGCGCGTGCGCAGCTCGGGCGACTCGAAGACCCAGCGCACGATCGACTGGATCACCTCGCGATGCGTCGAGACGAACGCCTCGTAGACGTCGAAGAGTTCGAAGAAGCGGGTGCGCGGGTCGATGTGCTCGACGGTGCGCTTGAGCTCTGCGAGGAACGGGACCAGCATCGAGCGGAACGCTTCCTGGAACAGCGAGTCCTTGTCGCCGAAATGCCAGAAGATCGCCGCGCGCGACACGCCGGCGCGCGTCGCGATCGCGGAGATGCTGGTGCGCTCGTAGCCGCGCGCGGCGAAGAGCGCGACGGCCGCTTCGAGGATGCGCGCCTGGGTGTCGGCCTTGCGGCCGTCGCCGGCGCCGCCCCTGCGCCGACGGAGCACGGGCGGATCGGATGCGTCGGATTCCACGCTCACCGTCTCCTGTGCCGAAGGGCGCCCCAGTGTTCCAATCCGCTCGAAATCGGACCATTGCATCCTGACGGATTGCAATCGCTGCGTCAGCGGTCCCGCGTGGCGCCGAAACTCTCGGCTGCGTCGATCCATTCCCGCAGCGCGGGTCCGATCACACGCGGCAGCCGCGGCACGTCGGAAACGCGCCGCGCGCCGAGCAGCAGCAGCATCGAGCGCACGCTCTCGACGAGCCGCTCGGCCGTCTCGAGCACACCGCGCTCGCCGCTCTGCGCATGGGCGCGCAGGAACGGCAGAGCCAGCGCAGCGGCGTCCGCGCCGAGCGCGAGCGCGCGCACAACGTCGTGCGCGCTGCGGATCCCGCCCGAAGCGATCACGCGCAGGCCGAGACGCCGCGCGAACACGATCGACGCGGCCGTCGGAACGCCCCACTCGCGCAGCGTCGCGCCGAGCGCGCGTTGCCGCGCCGAGCCGCGCAGCGACTCGACGCCCGCCCAGCTCGTGCCGCCGGCGCCGGCGACGTCCACCGTCGCGACGCCCGCGTCGCGCAGCCGCGCGAGCGTCGCAGGACCGAAGCCGCAGCCCGTCTCCTTCACGACGACCGGCACGGGCAGCTCGCGCACGAGCCCCGCGATCGCCGCGAGGCAGCCGCGGAAGTCGCGATCGCCCTCGTCCTGCGCCAGCTCCTGCGCGGCGTTCAGGTGGACGCAGAGCGCGTCGGCGCCGATCGCCTGGACGAGTTCCGCGACGCGATCGGGTCCGGCTTCGCGCGCCTGCACGGCGCCGATGTTGCCGAGCAGCAGCACGTCGGGCGCGAGATCGCGCACGCGATAGGTCTCGGTGCACGACGGATCGAGCAGCATCGCGCGCTGCGAGCCGACGCCCATGCCGAGTCCACACTTCTGCGCGGCCGTGGCGAGCGCGCGATTCAGCTCGAGCGCACGTGTCGCGCCGCCGCTCATGCCCGCGATCAGGATCGGCGCCTGGAGGCGGCGGCCGAGCAGCTCGACGCTGGTGTCGACCTCGTCGAGCGAGAGTTCGGGCAGCGCGTCGTGGAAGAGCCGCACCTCTTCGAGCAGCGTCGTGCCGCGCGACTCGACGTCTTCGTTCGCGCACAGATCGAGGTGCGCGAGCTTGCGCTCGGAGATCGCGCTCATGCCGTCGCTCCGAGGCCCAGCCAGGTGCCCGCCGCGATCGCGAGACGGCGCGGCTTCGAGAGACGCCGCGGCGCGTCGAGATTCCGGAAGCCTTCGCGATGCACGGTCTCGAGCAGATGGCGGTAGATGCGGCCCATCGCCTCGGCGGGGCGCAGCACGCGCCGATCCTCGGGCGCGAGCGAGCGCTCGGCGCGCTCGTAGAAGATGCGCGCGCGCTCGGCGTAGCAGGCCAGCAGCAGCCGGACCGCGTCGCCGCGCTCCGCGCGCGCGAGATCCGCCGGCTCGACGCCGAAGCGCGCCAGGTCTTCGCGCGCCAGGTAGACGCGGCCGCCGCGCGCGTCCTCGCCGACGTCGCGCAGCACGTTCGTGAGCTGCACCGCGATTCCCATGTCCTCGGCGTAGGCCAGCGCGCGCGGGCGATCGGCGCCGAGCACGCGCACCACGATCAGGCCCACGGTGCTGGCGACGCGGAAGCAGTAGCGGCGCAGGTCCTCGAAGGTCTGCATCGACTCGCCGCGCAGATCGCTCTCGACGCCGTGCAGCAGCTCGACGAAGAGTTCGCGCGGCAGCGCGTAGCGGCGCACCGCATCGGCGAGCGCGACACCGACGAGATG
>JALOQG010000144.1 GCA_025453505.1 Myxococcota bacterium
GGGATGGATCGCCACACAGACGCTCGCGAAAACGGCGATCTCGGGACGCGCGGGCAGGATGACCCGTGTGATCCTGAATACGAGGTAGATGACGCAACCGAAGAGCAGCGTCGAAGTCACGTGGTAGCCCGTGGAGTTCACGTTCCACAGGGAATGGTCCAGCGCCAGGAGCCAGATCTTGACCGGCCTCAGGTAGCCCGTGCCGAGATCGCGATCGAGCCCCCACTCCTTCCAGACGCTGCCGCTCTCGTTCGACCAGAGAAGGGAAACGAAGTAGCCCAGAGGCTTGTCGTGGAACGAGAGGATCAGGTCGAAATCATCGCCGATGAAGTAGTCGTCGAGGTTGGTCCAGTAGACGACCATCGCGAGCATGATCGATCCGAGGAATGCGACTCGATTCGACATCGGGTCGGGGAACGTAGCCGAAGGCGACCCTCGGGTTCATGCGACCGCTGCGGGCGCGCCGGCGACGGGCAGCTCGATCACGAAGCGCGTGCCGGTCCGGCTGCCGGGCTCGACCCAGATGCGGCCGCCGTGGCGCTCGATGATGCCGTGCGTGAGCGAGAGACCGAGTCCCGTGCCCTGCCCCACCGGCTTGGTCGTGAAGAAGGGCTCGAAGATCCGGTCGCGCACTTCGCCGGGGATACCGGGGCCGTCGTCCTCGAACTCGAGGCGCACCTGGCCGTCGTCGGCGCGCGTGCGGACGGCGATGCGGCCGCGGTCGCCGATCGCGTCACACGCGTTCATCAACAGGTTGAGGAACACCTGGTTGAGCTGGCCCGCGTGACAGCGCACGCGCGGGAGATCGCCGAAGTCGCGCTCGACCTCGATGCAGTTCTTGCAGCGCGGCTCCATCAGCGTGAGCGTGCGCTCGATCTCGTCGTTGAGGTCCGCCTCGGCCAGTTCGCCCTGGTCCATGCGCGAGAAGGCGCGCAGGTCGGCGACGATCTTGGTCACGCGCTCGGTGCCCTCGCGGCTGCGCTGCAGCAGCTTGGCGATCGCCTCGCGCGTCCGCGTCGTGTCGGCCCCCTCCGCCTGGAGCCGCGACAGCTTCGCGACGTACTCGTCGAGCAGCTTCAGGTTGGCGTGCACGAACCCGATCGGGTTGTTCAGCTCGTGCGCGACGCCGGCCACGAGCTGGCCGAGCGTCCGCATCTTCTCGCTCTGCATCAGCTGCGCCTGGGTGTCGCGCAGCTCGCGCGTGCGCTCCTCGACGCGCGCTTCGAGCGTCTCGTTGAGCTTCGCGATCTCGTCGAAGGCCTTGGCGTTCTCGATCGCGATCGACGACTGGTTGGCGAGCGTGAGCAGCAGCTGGCGGTCGTCGGCGCTGAAGCGCTCCCCGGAGAGCTTGCGGCCGACCGCGATCACGCCCAGCAGATCCACGCCGAAGAGGATCGGAACCAGCAGCGTCACGTCGAGTTCGTCGAAGAGCTCCTCGCAGGCCGAGGCCATGGCGGGGTCGAGCTCCTCGCCGAGCTCCGCGCGCGACACGTCCTGGCGTCGCATCCAGAGGTACTTGCACACGGGGTGCTCGGTCGGCAGCGAGAAGGCGTCCACCTTCGCGGCGAAATCTCCGCTCCAGGCTTCGGGACGCAGCGCGCGTTCGTCGTCGGCGAGCAGCAGCACCATCGAACGCTCGACGCCCATCGCGTCCGAGAGCGCCCGCACGATGCGCTCGACGATCTCCTGGATCGAGAGCATCGACACCATCGCCTCGGAGATCTCGCGCACCGTCTGCCGGTCGCGGCCCCGCTCGCGGTCGAAGAGACGATCGACGATTCCCTGCATCCGGTTGCGGAGCGGGTTCACGGCGAGGATCGCGAGGAACATGAACATCACGGTGAAACGCGGCGAGCGCGCGTCCATGTGCAGCTTCACCATCGCGGCGTCGGCGGCCGCGACGAGCGCCGCGTAGACCCCGGTGATGGTCAGCGTCGCGGCGCCGTAGGCCGCCGACGATCGCATCACGTGACGGATGTCGAAGAGTTCCTTCTTGACGATCCCGTACGCGACGCTGATCGGGAACACGATGAACCAGAGCAGCGCGAGGTAGACCGGGAAGCCGGTGCGCAGGAAGCTCTCCGCCACGATCAGCCCGAGCACCGGCACGAAGGAGGCGAAGGCGCCGAGCAGCATCACGTCGGCGCGCGCGACGTCCTCCTCGGCGCGGCGTCGCCGCCGCTCGATCGCGACCGCGGCCAGCGAGAGCACCGAAGCGGCCAGCAGCAGCGCGAATCCGATCTGCGCGATGGCGAAGAACGGCACGCCGAAGCGCCCTTCGAGCCACACCAGCGGAAGCGCCGCGGCGGCCACGCCGTAGAGCACGCCGCGCAGCCAGCGCCGGCCCGCGATCCAACGCGGCTCGAACGGATAGGTCGTGAAGAGATGGAAGACTCCCGCGGCGAGCAGGAAGAAATTGAGCGCCGAGCGCTCGTAGCCTGCCGTCTGGCGGTAGGTGTCGAAGGACGTGAAGAGCTGCACGGCGACCAACGCCGAGAAGAGTCCGAATGCCCACGACTCGTCGCGGCCGCGGCGCAGCATCCACACGAGCAGGCCCATGATCAGGAACGCCGACCCGACCGCGAGCGAGGCCAGGTAGATCGGCGCGAGCGGCAGCGGCTGGGCCGTCACGGGCGACGGATAGAGCGGGACCTCGCGCGTACTGCCGTCGCGCAGCTCGAAGCGATACAGGTTCGTGCGCTGCGGATCGAGATCGCGCCAGCGACCATCGCGTCCCCATTGCAGATACGGCAGGCCGTCGATCGAGACGAGACCGTCGCCCGGGCGCACTCCCGCGGACTCGCCTTCGGGACACACCCACGTGACGCTGACGCGACCGGGCGTGTTGCTGGTGTGCAGCGGCGTGGTCCATCCGGTGTGGAAGAGCGTCGCGCGCAGGAAGAGCAGCAACGCCAGGAACGCCCAACCGAACGCGAGGAGCAGAGTCGTCCGCTGGAACCGCGAACTCACGTCGCGTCCTCCTCGGCGGGCAGCTTCGCGACGAGCGGCAGCTCGACGACGAAGGTCGTGCCCGCACCGGGCGCGGAGCCGACCAGCATGCGGCCGCCGTGGCGCTCGACGATCCCGTACGAGATCGAGAGACCGAGCCCGGTGCCCTGCCCGACCGGCTTGGTCGTGAAGAACGGTTCGAAGATGCGAGCCTGCACCTCGGGCGAGATGCCGGGGCCGTCGTCGTGGAACTCGAGGCGCACGCCGTCGGGCTGACCGAGGACGCCCTGACGCCCGCGCGTGCGGATGCGGATGCTGCCCTTGCCGTCGAGCGCGTCGCACGCGTTCATCAGCAGGTTGGTGAAGACCTGGTTGAGCTGGCCCGCGTAGCAGCGCACCGGCGGCAGCGCGCCGTAGTCGCGCACGACCTCGATGCCGTCCTTGAGGCGCGGCTCCATCAGCGTGATGGCGCGGTCGATCTCGCGGTTGAGGTCGACCTCGGCGAGCGTCGCCTGCTCCATGCGCGAGAAGGTCCGCAGGTCCGCAACGATCTGCTTGACGCGCTCGGTGCCTTCGCGGCTGCGCGAGAGCAGCTTCTCGATCGCCGACTCGATCTTCGTCGTGTCCTGCCCGGTGCGCAGCGCGACCGCGAGCTTCGGCACGTACTCCGTGAGGAGCTGGAGATTGGCGTGCACGAAGCCGATCGGGTTGTTCAGCTCGTGCGCGACGCCCGCCACCAGCTGACCGAGCGACCGCATCTTCTCGCCGTGCACGAGCTGCGCCTGCGCCTGGTGCAGCTCGCGGGTCCGCTCGTCCACGCGCGCCTCGAGCGTGGCGTTCAGGTCGGCGATCTCGTCGAAGGCCTTGGCATTCTCGATCGCGATCGACGACTGGTTGGCCAGCGTGCGCAGTAGCTGCACGTCGTCCGCCGAAAGGCTCTCGCCCGAGAGCTTGCGCCCCACCGCCACCACGCCGAGCAGCTCGGCGCCGAACAGGATCGGCACCAGCAGCTCGATCTCGAGCTGGTCGAAGACGTCGCGGCACGCCTCGCGCACTTCGAGATCCGGCTCGTCGTCGAAATCGTCGCGCGCGAGCGCGTCGCGACGCGAGAGCAGCCGCCGGCAGATCGGGTGCTCGAGGGCGATCGGGATCGCGAGCGCCTCTTCGTCCCACTCGCCGCGCGTCGCCGCCGACGCGAGCCGCTGCCCGCCCTCTTCCTGCAGCATCACCATCGCGCGCTCGACGCCCATCGTCTCGGTGAGCGCGACGAGGATGCGGTCCACCACTTCCTTGGTGGAGAGCATCGACACCATCGCCTCCGAGATCTCGCGCACCGCCCGCCGGTAGAGCGAGTGGTCGCGGTCGAAGAGGCGGTCCACCAGCGCCTGCATGCGGTCGCGCAGCGGATTGAAGGCGAGGATCGCGAAGAACAGGAAGCCGACCGAGAAGAGCGGCGAGCGCGCATTCATGTTGAAGCGCGAGACGGCCGCGTCGGCGAAGGTGATCAGGAACGCGTAGATGCCGGTGATGGCGAGCGTCGCGGCGCCGTAGGTGGCCGACGACTTCGCCACCATGCGGATCTCGAAGAGCTGGCGCCGCACGATGCCGTAGGCCACCGCGAGCGGGAACACGAAGAACGAGAAGAAGCCGAGCACCCACGGGAAGTCGGTGCCGAGCAGCGTGCGCGAGATCACGGCGGTCAGCGCCGGCACGAACGAGATCGCGGCGCCGAGCAGCATCACGTCGGCGCGGCCGGCGGCCTTCGACTCGCGCTGGCGGCGGCGCTCGATCGCCGCGACGCCGAGCGAGAGGATCGACATCGCGATCGTGAACCAGAAGCCGATCGTGCGCGCGAAGGGAACCTCGATGCCGACCATCCCCTCCAGCGAGGCGAGCAGGCCGAGCGCGAACGCGACCGCGTAGGGCACCCAGCGCATCCAGGGCGAGCGCACCACCCACGAGGGCTCGGTCGGGTAGGTCGTGAAGAGATGGAAGGTCGTCGCGCCGATCAGCGGGATGTTCATCCACACCATCGACCACGCGATGCGGCCGGGCACCGGCGGCAACGCCAGCTCGGCCGCCATCACGCAGCAGAACAGGAAGAGCGCCCAGGTCGCGGCGCGATCCGGACGCATCCGCCACACCCAGGCACCGATCACGAGATAGACGATGCCGACGAACGGCAGACCGAGCGCGACCAGCCAGTGGACGCGCGTGAAGAGATCGGTCGGATGGCGCGGCGCGAGCGACGCGTGCAGCACGCGCCCGTCGGGCTTCTCGATCTCGAACGCATTCGGGACGCCGGGGCGGAAGAGGTGGCGCCACTGGAAGATCGCGGCGCTGGGCGCGTAGCCGTCGACGCGCATCAGGCGATCGCCTGGCTCGATGCCGGCCGCGCGGGCTTCCGGCGCGACCTCGACGATGCGCCAGGGATCGTTCGCGAGGCCTTCGAAGAGGAAGGGCGGCCCGAGGTTCCGGTCCTGGCCACCGATCCGCAGCCCGACGCAGGCCGCCAATGCGAGCAGCGCCCAGAAGAGGGCGATGCCCGCCGTGGCGCGACGCAGGCGCACGGTGGACGTGGGATTCATCTGGCTCCGGCAGGCGCGCTGGGCCGCAAGGGTACGAACCCCGCGCGCCCACTGTCAAAGGAGCCAGCGGGAGTCGGGCTGGGACCCGCTCAGGGCTTCGTTGCGGCGGGCGCGGGCGCGGCCGGCGGCGTGCGCCGATCGCTGTAATTCAGACCGGTCCGGTTCAGGACCTGGATGTCGCGCTGGACCGCCGCTTCGGCATGCAGCCGGCGGCCGAGATCGGCCAGCTTCGCCTCGCGCGCGGCACGCGCAGCGGCCGCCGACGTGTCGTCGCTGCAGATCGCGGCGTCCGCAGCGGCGGGCTTCGCAGCAGCGACCGGCGCAGGCTCCGCGTCGGTGCCGGCGAGGGCCGGCGTAGCCGCGACCGCGAAGACGGCAGCGAAGGCGAAAGCGATCGAACGAGCGTCACGCGAACGGGTCATGAAGATCTCCGTGGTAGTCTGGCCCCCACGCCAGGATCATCGACGGACCGGCGACGCGGCTTGATCGGACCCGGCCGCCCGATTCGCCGACTCGATCGCGTGCCTGCGCAAGGGCTGCAGGCGCTGCGCCGCGCCGCTGCCGCCTCGCTGCATGGAGACCCGCATGACTCGCCACGCCTTCGCCCGCCACGAGCGCATTCTCGACCGCGACACGTCGCTGCTGCTCGTGATCGACCTGCAGGAGTCGTATCGCGGCAAGCTGCATCGCGAGGCGCACGTCGTCGCGGCGTCGCGACGCATGATCGAGGCCGCCCACGCGCTCGGCGTTCCGATCGTCGTGACCGAGCAGTATCCGAAGGGACTCGGCACGACGCGCGCCGAGATCGCGGAGGTGCTGCCGCCGGACGCGGCGCGCTTCGAGAAGACCCGCTTCTCGGCGCTCGGCGCGGAGGGAATCGTCGCGCATCTCGACGCGCTCGCGCGCACGCAGGTGGTCCTGGTCGGGATCGAGACGCACGTCTGCGTCAACCAGACCGTGCACGATCTGCTCGCGCGCCGGATGCAGGTGCACGCGGTGCGCGACGCGATCACGGCGCGCTTTGCGCTCGAAGACGAAACGGGCTGGTCGAAGCTCGTCGGCTCGGGCGCCGTGCCGACCTCGAGCGAAGGCGCGCTCTTCGAATGGCTCGGCGACGCCCGAGCGCCCGAGTTCAAGGCCATCCACCGCCTCGTCGTGTGAGCCACGGCGGCTAGCCTGGACCCATGCAGGCGCCCGCTCGTGAGAGATCGGCGTGAAGAGCGCGTTCCTGTCGGCGCTGCGCGCGCGGCGCGTCGATCCGCGTGGCCGCCGCTGGCTCTTCGTCCCTTACGACCAGCTCGGCGACGCGTATGGGCCGCTCGCGCGCGAGGCGCCCGCAACGCTCGGGATCGTCGTCGTCGAGACGCCGTGGAAGGCCGCGCGGCGTCCGTATCACAAGCAGAAGCTCGCGATGGTGCTCGCGAACCTGCGCCACTTCGCGCTCGAACAGGCGGGTCG
>JALOQG010000526.1 GCA_025453505.1 Myxococcota bacterium
CGGATGGTTGCGCGGCGAACGCGACGGCGATCGCGTGCGGCCGGATCGCCGCGAAAGCACGCCGCTCGACGGCAAGGTGAGGGTTTACGCCTTCACGCCGCTGGCGATGACCGAGGATTTCTAACCGCCCGCGGCGCGGGCTTCTATGGAGCGAGAAATGCGAATAGACGACAGACCGAGCGGCGCCGAGGTCGCCGCACTCAAGGCGAAACTCGAAGCGCTGGCCGCTGCGCCGGCCGTTCGCGATCACCTGGCCGCGCTGGAAAACGCCGAGGCGCGCCAGCGCGCCGAGTTGCTCGGCGCGATCGAGGCCGCCGAAAGAGCGCGGGACGCCAGCGCCGCAGCGCGCGGGCCGCGCATCAGCGCTGCGCGCGCCGCCGTCGAAAGAGCGCGCGCCGCGCTGGCGCTCGCCGAGGTTGAGCTGCGCCGCCTCGAACGCGAGCAGCTCGACGCCGACGCAGGCGCGGACGCCGCGCTTACGCGCGCCGAGGTCGGGCTGCGCCCGCTCGGCGGGGACGAGGCCGATGCGCTGGCGCGGGCGCTGTTGTTCGAGGTGCGCGCGGCTGAAGGCGCGCGCGCCTGGCGCGTGGTCGAGCATCGATCGGCTTTCGGTTCGCGAATCGAAACGACGGAAGCGACGGACGGCGAAGCGATCGCGCGGCGCGGGCTGTTGGAAGCGCGCTTGCGCGAGGCCGAAAGCCTGCGCCGGGCGCGGCTCTCGCCCGCGGAGGTGCGCGCGCGTTGCGCCGCAATCCGCCGCGAGCTGCGGCTCGACGCGGAGTAGAGAGAAATGCGCGCGGCGAATCGAGGCGAGGCAGGGCCGCGCGGGCGCGTAGCGCCAAGACATGCCCGCTACGGGCTGCGCCGGCCGGCCGGCGCAGTGGCGCCGCTCCGGCGCGCTGGCCGCTGCCCGCGCTCGTTCACGCGGGCGAGCGGCGGCGCTCGACGCGGCACCCTTTCAATGAGGCCGATATGACCAGACGAACAGGCAAGCCCCCGACGCGCGGCGACGCGCGCGCGGAGCGCGACTTTCAGGCGGCGCAGTGGCGCAAATGGACAACTCCGGCCGGCATGCGGCGGGCGCGCCTGCTGCTCGCCGAGGTGCGGCTCCTGGCGATCGTTCCGGGTCGCCGCCGCCTTAAGTGAGGCGCCGTCGCGACCGCCCGCGCGCGCTTTGGGCGCGGCACGGTGCATCGTTCGCGCCGCGTTCCCGCGCCGTGCCGTCGCGTGCAACTAAAGCCAATGAAGGATCAACGCCTTTCCCCTGTTCCCCGGATTCCGGGGACGCTCCCCGGATCGCTGCCGGGGATCGCAGATCGAGCATTGGCGCGGGTTTCCGGGCGATTCGCCCCCCTTTCCCCGGTTCCCCTGAAAAAAAACAGCAGCACCCGAGTTCGCGCGCTCGCGCCGCGCGGTTTCGGCGCTCGACCTGGCGGGGTAGGGGGGGTCAAATCTCTACGGCCCCTCCGACTAGGACCGTGCCAGCTCCCCTTTTTCCGCGCGGCTTGGTTGATTTAAGGAAATTTCCTGTGCCAAAAGTCCCCCTCGATTCGTGCCCAATCTGCTCCGGACCGATGCCCGAAGAGCAGGCATCCGGCCGGCCGCGGCTGTACTGCTCGGCCGACTGCCAGCGGATCGCGAAAATCCGGCTCCAAGTGCTCGGCCGCCAGCTCGAACGGGTCGAAGAGGCCGCTTCGCACGTTCGCCTTTGGGGGTCGCGGTCGGCGCTCTGCATCGGTGGGGACGCGGCGAAGAGTCTCGACCGCTACGCGGCCGAGGCGCGCGCGATCGAGCGCCGAATCGGCGAACTGGCCGCCGCCGACGACAGCGAGAGCGAAGGCGACTAGCTCGCCGCCGCTGCGCGCGCCTGGCGGGGGCGCTGCACTCGCTTGATGCGCGCCGCCGGCTGCGCCGCGCGAAGGCTGCTCGCCCTGGCCGCGCTTTCGAGCGTGTCGAGCAGGTCGGCCCAGCGCTGCAGCAGGTCGCGCCGCTCGCCGAGGGCCGCGCTTTCGAGCGTGTCGAGCAGGTCGGCCCAGCGCTGCAGCAGGTCGCGCCGCTCGCCGAGATAGCCTGCCGTGTTGTATCGGCCGGCAACGCCTGGCACCGCATGCGCGAGCGCCGCCTCGATCACTTCCGGGCGGGCGAGATGGTCCTCGTTGGCGATCGTCGAGAACGTATGCCGTGCGCCGTGCGCCGTCGCGTCGAAACCGAGGCGCCGGATCGCGAGGCCGAGCGTGTTTTCCGAGATCGCTTGCTCGCTGCCGAGCGCTGAGCGGAACAGCAGCGCGCCGGGCTCGCTGCCTTGCAGGCCGGCCAGCTCGCGAAGCAGCGCGACCGCCTGGCGCGGCAGCGGCACGACATGCTCGCGTCGAGCCTTCATGCGCTCGGCCGGGACGCGCCAGACCGGCCCGACCTTCGCCGCGAGGTCGAATTCCTGCCAGCGCGCCGAGCGCAGCTCGCCCGGCCGCGTAGCGCAGATGAGCTGCAGGCGAAGGGCGATCGCGGTCGCTGGGTTCGCGTACTCGCCGAGCTTGGCGAGGAACGGCCCGAGTTCGTCGCGTGTGAGGAACTTGTATCGCCTCTGCTCGCGGCGCTTCAACGCGCCCTTCAGGGACCGGCCCGGATTGCCGATTACGCCGCGCGTCAGGCCGGCGTAGTCGAAAACCTGCGCCGCGAGCTGGCGCGTCTTGTGCAGCGTTTCGAGCGCTCCGCGCTTCTCGATTGGGGTGAGCGCCGCGAGCAGATCGGCGGCGCTGATCGATGCAATC